>JAYVYA010000245.1:0-1706 GCA_043784745.1 Hyphomicrobiales bacterium | reverse complement strand
ACTCCACTTGATGCCCGAAGGCGCGACCGAGGGTTCGGCTACCCCTCCGCAGGTAAAATTCTAGGACGTCCGGGGGCCGGGGTCATGTTCATGTTGCGGCAGCGGGCGGCAAAAACGGCGCCGCTGGCGTTGCTGGCAAGGGGGCTTGGCCTGTCCCTGCTGCTGCTCTGGGCCTTTGCCGCGCTGGCCCTGACCTTTCCGGCCTTGTCAGGCCGCATTGTCGATCAGGCCAATATTCTGGATGCCGCCACAAAAGCCTCGCTGGAGGCAAAATTGTCGGCATTGGAAAGCAAATCCGGCATTCAGCTGGTCGTTGCTACCGTGCAATCGCTGGAGGGGCAGGAGATCGAGCCCTATGCCAATGATCTCTTCCGACAATGGAAGCTCGGCCAGCTCCACAAGGACAATGGCGTGCTGCTACTGGTGGCCCCCAACGAGAAACGGGTCCGCATCGAGGTCGGCTACGGGCTGGAGGGCACGCTCACGGATGTGCTGAGCAAGGTTGTCATCGCCAATGCCATCGCCCCGCGCTTCAAGGCGGGCAATGTGAATGAGGGTGTCAGCCGCGGTGTTGAGGACATCATCACCATTCTCACCACCGATTCCGCCGACTGGCAAGCCAAACAACCCAGCCTGCGCCTGAATGACGGCCAGCCCGGCGGCAATGTCATGGCCTGGCTGATCGCGGCGCTGATCTTTTTCTTAATTGTCATGTCGATCATCAGTTCCGGCTTCCGCAGCGTGCTGTTCCAGATATTGCTGCAAATCGCGCTGAGCTCGGGCAACCGCCGGGGCGGCAGCTCCTCCAGCAGCGGGGGCGGCGGGTTTTCCGGCGGCGGCGGATCGTCGGGTGGCGGCGGCGCATCGGGGAGCTGGTAATGCCGATTTCCAAGCAAGACCACCAGCGCATTGCCGATGCCATCCACGCCGCCGAGGCCAATACTTCCGGCGAAATCGTCTGCGTGCTCGCCCGCGCATCGGGCGATTATGACGCCATACCCCTGGTTTGGGCGGCGATGTTCGCGCTGGCCTTGCCGTGGGCGCTGGTAGCGTTCACGCAATGGGCGGTGCTGCACATCCTGCTGGCGCAAATCGTGCTGTTTGCCGGGCTTTTCCTGCTTTTTTCAATCCCCGCCATCGGTATCAAATTCGTGCCGCGCGCCGTGCAGCGGGCACAAGCGCACCGCTCCGCCACGGAGCAATTCATGGTGCGCGGCATCTCCCGCACCCGCAGCCAGACCGGCGTGCTGATTTTTGTCTCGATGACCGAAAAATACGCGCGGGTCATTGCCGATCACGGCATTGCCGCCAAAATCCCGCAGCCGGAATGGCAGGCGATTGTGGATGCGCTGGTGGAGCATTGCCGCACCGGCCGCACAGCCGATGGTTTTGTCGCCGCCGTCGCCACTTGCGGGGCGTTGCTGCACGCCCATTTCCCGGCCCGGCCCGATGACGTGAATGAATTGCCGGACCGGCTGTATGTGATTTAACGGCGGCATCTGCCTTTCCCGCCATGAAACTGGCGGAATTTGCGGTGCTTTGTGTTAGGACTGATTCGTGTTGATCCGGAAGGCTGATTTGCCAATGCACCTGCTTAAATGTCTCCGCCTGCCCGCTGCCAGCCTCGCCGTCTGCCTGCTGGCCGGTGCCGCAGGGGCGGAAACCGTCTCCACCCGCTATGGCGTTTCCATGCTCGGCCTGACGAT
>JAYVYA010000244.1:0-9289 GCA_043784745.1 Hyphomicrobiales bacterium | reverse complement strand
TGATCCACGGGGCCAGCGGCAATCAGGCGGACATGATGTTGCCGCTGGGCGACCGGCTGGCGGCCAAAGGATTTCGCGTTATCGCCGTTGACCGCCCCGGCCTTGGCTGGAGTGACCGCCCGGATGGCCGCGCCGATGCCTCCCCCGCAAGGCAAGCCATCGTGATCCGCGAGGCGCTGGGCAAAATCGGCGTTGAACACGCCATCATCGTCACCCATTCGCTGGCGGGGGCGCTCGGCACCAATTTTGCGCTGGACCAGAGCGATTTTACCGATGGTCTTGTCCTCGTTGCCCCCGTCACCCACCCTTGGCCGGGCGGCGTCGCGTGGTATTACCATGTCGCTGCCACCCCTGTCGTCGACCAGCTGTTTACCCGCCTCCTCAGCCTGCCCGTGGGCTTTGCCAGCCTGCAGGGCGGCATCGACCATGTGTTTGCTCCGCAACCCGCCCCGGCAGATTTTCTCAACGCTACCGGCGTGCCGCTGGTGCTGCGCCCGGCAAGCTTTATGGCCAATTCCGAAGATGTCGATGTGCTGGAAGCCTTTGTCACCGCCCAGGCCCCGCGCCTGAAGGACATAAGGTTGCCCGTCGCCATCGTCACGGGCGATCAGGACAGGGTGGTGCTGACGCACATCCACTCCTATGGCAGCGCGCGCGAGATTCCAGGCGCGACGCTGAAAGTGCTGCCCGGCGTCGGCCATTCGCCGCACTGGGCCGATCCGGAGGCCGTGGTGGCGGTGATTGAGGGAGTGGCGGAGCGGGTCGAGGCGGGAAAGTCTGCGGCTTTGGCAAAATGACAATTTCCAAATCGCAAAACCAGGCCGTCAGTGCATTAAACCAATAGACTAGACCACCTGCGTTGATATCCGGTTGCGCACAAGGGAAACTGTTGGCTCCGCGTCCAGGCTGCGGCGTAATCATCCTTGACGATGCAACACCGGGAGACAACGATGCGGGACACGGGCTATTACACCGAGGCGGATCAGGGCGAGCACCATTATCTCGATCTCGGCGGTTTTGTCTTGTCGAGCGGGCGCACCCTGCCCAATGCGCGGCTGGCCTACAAGACCCAAGGCAAGCTGAATGCCGCCAAAGACAATGCCATCCTGCTGCCGCACATGTATTCGGGCACCTCAGCTTTCATGGAATCCTTTGTGGGTGAGGACCGCCCGCTGGATCCACGCAAATATTTCCTGATCCTGCCGGGGCAGTTCGGCAATGGCATGTCGTCCTCCCCCAGCAACCAGCCCGCACCATGGAATGCGGGTGCCTTTCCGCCGGTTGGGATTGCCGATGATGTCATCGCCCAGCACCGGCTGGTGAGCGGGCATTTTGGCATCAAAAAGCTGGTGATGGTCAGCGGCTGGTCGATGGGCGCGCAGCAGTCCTATGAATGGGCAGTGCGCTATCCCGACATGATGCATCGCATCGTGCCCTTCGCCGGTTGTGCCCGCACCCCGGCCCATAACCAGATTTTCGGGGACCTGTTCATCGCCATCCTGCAAGCCGACCCCACCTTCGATGGCGGCTTCTACTCCGGCCCCGGTTCCATGGCCGCCGGACTGCGCACCAAAGCCCGCGCTTTTGCCCTGATGGGCCTGACCCCCGCTGCCTGGCGCCAGGAGGCCTGGCGCAGCCTTGGCTTCGTCTCGGCGGAGGATTTCAAGCGCGGGTTTGTGGAAGGTTATTTCCTGCCGATGGACCCCAACAACCTGATTTGCCAGGCGACCAAATGGCGGGCGGCAGACATCAGCGCCCATGCCGGCGGCGATCTTGCCAAGGCGCTGGGGCGCATCAAGGCCCGGGCCACTATCATCTCCTTCAAGGACGATGCATTCTTCCCGCGCGAGGATATTGAAGGGGAAGCCAAGCTGGTCAAGGGCGCAACCTGCAGGGAGCTGGGTTCAATCTGGGGCCACTTCACCATGTTCTGTCTGTCAGCAGAGGACAAGGCCGCGATTGACGAAGTTTATGCCAAAGCGCTGGCGGCATGATGATTCAGAAAAAGCGGAAATCTTCGGGCGAGGCGGAGCAATTGAAATCAGGGGCGTGAACCATGGTGCACTCCACACCACTGCTGGTCGGCACCGTCGCCGCCCTGCATCGCTATCCGGTAAAATCCATGCTGGGCGAGGCGCTGGCGGCGGCCATTGTTACGGGCAATGGCATCAAGGGGGACCGGGCCCATGCCCTCATTGATGCGGCCACCGGCAATGTTGCCAGTGCAAAACGCCCGCAACTGTGGCGCAGCCTGCTCGGCTGCACGGCGCGGACGGATGCAGCAACGGGGGCGGTAAGCGTGCAATTGCCGGGTGGCAGCGCGCATGTGGCGGGATCGGCAGTGCTGGACATGATTTTGTCGTCGCTGACCACGCGCGGCGTCTGGCTGAGCCAAGTGCCGCCGGAGGCGGCAGCGGTGGAGCGCTCGCATCCCGAAGCGGTGCTGGCAGAAGGGCTGGATGCGACAGTGGGGATGGACAGCCTCACCCTGGGGCAAGGCGCGCCGGCCGGGACGTTTATGGATTTTGCGCCGCTGCATCTCATCACCAGCGCGACGCTGGCCGCGCTGTCGGGTGCGCTGCCGGACGGGCCGGTGGAAGCCATCCGCTACCGGCCCAATATTGTCATTGACAGCCCGCCCGGCGTCAGCGGCTTTCCCGAAAACGGCTGGCTCGAAGGCATTCTGCGCATCGGGGCGGAGGTTGTGCTCAGGGTCATTCTGTCCAGCCCGCGTTGCGCCATCCCCACTCTGGCGCATGGCCCCCTGCCACCGCGCCCCGGTGCCTTGCGCGCCGCCATCGCGCTGAACAAAGTGGACATCCCCGGCTTTGGCGTGCAGCCTTGCGCGGGTGTCTACGCAGCGGTGTTGAGCGGCGGGACGATCCAGGCGGGGGATGCGGTGCGTTTTGAGGCGGGCTGAACCCTGAAGGCATTGATTTTGGGATGACGCACCTGATGAAAAAGGCCTGCCAGGAGGCAGGCCTTTTGGGCGTGGGAGGACAGTCTTCCCGCCAGTCCGGTTTACTTGAAAATAACCACCGCCTTCAGCAGCACCTGCCAGATCGCCCAAAGCATGGGGATACCCACCGCCGCCCAGGCCAATGCGGCCATGGCATCAAACCCACCCGTGCCGATCCCGAATGAGCCGGTGTGTACCGCTGCCGCCGCGCCTTTGGCCCTGGCCTGCAGCGCCGCTACATCTTCCTCCTTCATAAACCATTTGGCCGCTACCGGGCGGATAAACAGGTTGGCCAGGAAACCAAGCACCAGCATTCCGGCCAGCACGTAGAAGATTTGGTCATAGACCTGATTGCGCGGCACACCGGTCGCCACCCGGTAGTCGTGCAGGTAATTCACCACCACCGGCCCCAGAATGCCCGCGGTCGACCATGCGGTCAGCAGGCGGCCATGGATGGCACCGACATATTGCGTCCCGAACATATCGGCCAGATAGGCGGGCACGGTTGCAAAGCCGCCACCATACATCGAAGCGATGATGCAGAATGCGGCGGCAAACATGCCAAGCGCGCCCCAGCCTGCCAATGTTGGCGCGAACCCGTAGCAAAGCATTCCCAGCACGAAGAAGATAAAATAGGTCTGCTTGCGCCCCAGATGGTCGGACATGGACGCCCAGAAAAACCGCCCGCCAATGTTGAACAGCGAGAACAGGGCGACAAACCCGGCACCCACTGCCGCCGCTGCAACCTTGTTGACGTCGGAGAACTGCGCGAAGCCCACGCCAGCATCGCCAAACAGGCGCCCGCCGAAGGTTTCCTGAAGCATGGGCGAGGCGGCACCGATGATGCCAATGCCCGCCGAGACGTTCAGGCACAGCACCGCCCAGATCAGCCAGAATTGCGGTGTCTTGTGCGCATCTTTCAAATCAACCTGGCCGCTGGTAATCATCGCGTTTTTGGCGACCGGGGGAGTCCAGCCCTCGGGTTGCCAGCCTGCCGGAGGCACGCGGTAGCCGAACGCGCCGCCCATCATGAAGACAAAATAGATCGCCGCCAGGGCGATGAAGGTTTGCCAGACACCCACGGTCGTCGCTGTCTTGAAATAGTTCATCAGCAGCTCAGCCAGGGGCGAACCAATCAGCGCGCCACCGCCGAAACCCATGATGGCCATGCCGGTTGCCATGCCGCGACGGTCGGGAAACCATTTGATCAGCGTTGAAACCGGGGAAATGTAGCCCAGACCAAGGCCAATACCGCCCAAAACACCCGAGCCAAGCCACATGATCCAGAGCTGATGGGCATAGACCCCATAGGCCGAAATCACCAGCCCGCCGCACCAGCACAGTGCGGAAACGACACCGGCCTTGCGCGGACCGTTCCGCTCCAGCCAGCCGCCCCAGACAGCGGCTGCACAGCCGAGGACCAGGAAGAACAAGGTGAACGTCCAGCCAAGATCAAACTGTGTCCAGTCGCAATCGGTTGCGAAAAGCGCATGGCCCGTAATGGCGACCTTGCCGAAAAAGGTGGTTGCATCGCCCGCACATGCAGACGCCTTGCCTGTGCCAGCGGCGGTGCCGACAACCCGGCTGAGTGGCAGCCAGAACACGCTGAAGCCATAGGCCATGCCGATGCAAAGGTGGATGGCGAGGGCGGCAGGGGGAACGAGCCAGCGGTTGAAGCCAGGTTTGGCAATGGTGCGCGCGCGGTCGAGCAGACCTCCCCCGCCGGCAGCATAGGCAACATCGGTAACAGCAGTCATTGCTTCCCCCTGATTTTGTTGGTGCGGTTTCGGCGAACCGTTCCGCTTCTTGGTTCATTCTGCCCAAAAGTTTGCGCAGAATGGCAAAATATTGGAAATTAACAAAAAGTTGCAGGCAATCGTTCCGCCTGTCAGGCTTCGGATTCACCGATACCGTGTTCGCCTTTGCGCTCCCCCTGTTGCGCAGGGCTCGCCTTTAGCAACGCCACCGCCCTGGCGGCAAAAGGGTCCAGCCCCGGCGCGCCGGACTCCAGATGGTGGATGATGCGATCCCGCATTTTCGGGGTCCAAAACTTTTTGATATGATCGGCGGCTCCCGGCAGCCCCTCGTCCGGCGGCAGCGTCCGGAAATAATCGGCCATCTGGTTGGCCATATCGACCAGCTTCTGCTGGCTGGAATGGGCGGCACTCATGCAACAATCTCCAGACGGGTGTGAATGGGGGCCTCAATGGTTTGCGCATGGCAGAACACCAGCCCGGAATCGGGTCTCGCCACCGCCATCAAGCCAATGCCATGGGCTTTGGCCCGCTCGACCGCCAGTGAGGTGGGCGCGGAAATGGCGACAATCAGGCGCGCGCCAAATACGGCCGCCTTTTCCACCATTTCAAACGAGCAGCGGCTGGTGATCAGCACAAAGCCCTCCGCCGGGTCCGTGCCGACCTGCATTGCCGCGCCAATCAGCTTGTCCAGCGCATTGTGCCGCCCGACATCCTCGCGCACGAGTTGCAGCCGCCCGGCGCGGTCGGCAATGGCGGCGGCGTGCACGGCATGGGTGGAATGGTTGAGCGGCTGGGCGGCATCCAGCGCCAGCAGCGCCTTGTGAATGCTGGCAAGCTTTACCGGGCGGAAGCCGCCCGGCGCGGGCGCAGCATGGGGCAAACGCTTGAGATCATCAATGCCGCAAAGCCCGCAACCGGTGCGCCCGGTCATGGCGCGGGTGCGGCCGAGGTGGCGCTGCAGGTTTGACGAGGCCAGCGTCACCACCAGCCGCAGCCCTTGCGCTTCCGTCTCGACCGTCACCGAGCGGATGTCCGCCGCCTTGTCGATCACGCCCTCGGTCAGGCTGAAACCATAGGCAAAATCGGTCAAATCCTGCGGGCTGGCCATCATCACGGCATAGGGCACCGGGGCGTAGACGATGTTGACAGCCGTCTCCACCGGCAGGTCGCGCCTCAGGGAGGCTGCTGCGCCGTTATTGAAGCTGAGCCGCGTGGCACCGGCGGGGAGGGATGAAGCCGTCATGGCTCCCCCCCGGAGCGCGCACTTCCAGTACGCTTTCTGCGCAGCCCATTGTCAAAAGCAGGGGCCTCGACACAATTGTGGCCGCGACGAGTAGCCGTCCATTGAAAGGGCGGACGGCCAGTCCGCGCTCCGGGCTCCGCCGTCTTCATTCCGCGGCTTCCATCACCGGCACACCGATCTTGCGCATCACCAAACCTTCTGCCTCATCCTGCTCCTGCCAGTCGGACCGGCGGTTGGTGCGGCGCACCTGCACGGCGGTTACCTTGTATTCCGGGCAATTGGTAGCCCAGTCGGAATAATCGGTGGTGATGACATTTGCGCCGGTCGTGGCGTGGTGGAAGGTGGTGTAAACGACGCCCGGCTGCATCCGCTCGGAGATTCTGGCGGGCAGGGCAATGTCGCCGGAGCGGCTTTGCAACGCCACCAGATCGCCGTCGGCAATGCCGCGCTGTTCGGCATCAAAGGGGTGAATTTCCAGCACATCTTCTTCATGCCAGCGCGAATTCTCGGTGCGGCGGGTTTGCGCGCCGACATTATATTGCGACAGGATGCGGCCCGTGGTCAGCAGCAGCGGGAAGCGCGGGCCGGATTTTTCCCTGGTGGGCACAAACTCGGTAATCATGAACCGGCCCTTGCCACGGACGAAATGGTCAATGTGCATCAGCGGCGTGCCGGTCGGGGCCTGGTCGTTGCAGGGCCACTGGATCGAGTTCAGTTCATCCAGCCGCTTGTAGGAGACGCCGGTGAAGGTCGGCGTCAGCACGGCGATTTCATCCATGATTTCGGATGGATGCCTGTAATGCATCTCAAAGCCCATGGCTTTGGCGAAAGCCAGTGTCACCTCCCAGTCGGCCATGCCGGCCAACGGCGGCATCACCTGGCGGACGCGGCTGATGCGACGCTCGGCATTGGTAAAGGTGCCGTCCTTTTCCAGAAACGACGAACCGGGGAAGAAGACATGGGCGTATTTCGCCGTCTCGCACAAAAACAGGTCCTGCACCACCACGCATTCCATGGCGCGCAGGCCTGCGGTGACGTGGTGGGTGTCGGGGTCGGACTGGGCGATGTCTTCGCCCTGGACATACAGGGCCTTGAACGCGCCATCCACCGCCTCGTCCAGCATGTTGGGAATGCGCAGGCCCGGCTCGGCGCAAAGCGTCACGCCCCAGAGCTCGTTGAAGACATCACGGGTGGCTTCATCCGACACATGGCGGTAGCCGGGCAATTCATGCGGGAAGGAGCCCATGTCGCAGGCACCCTGCACGTTGTTTTGCCCCGCGCAAGGGATTCACGCCGACGCCTTCACGTCCGATATTGCCGGTGAGCATGGCCAGATTAGCCATGCCCATCACCATGGTGGAACCCTGGCTGTGCTCGGTAACGCCGAGGCCGTAATAAATCGCACCATTGCCGCCGGTGGCAAACAAGCGGGCGGCGGCGCGCATGTCGGCGGCGGGGACACCCGTAAGGGATTCGGTCGCTTCGGGCGAATTATGCTCCTGCGCGATGAAACGCGCCCAGGCTTCGAACGCGGCGAGGTCGCAGCGCTCGCGGATATAATCCTCCTTCGCCAAACCTTCCGTGACAATCACATGCGCCAGCGCATTGATTAACGCCACATTGGTACCGGGCAGCAGCGGGAGGTGATAGTCGGCCTTGACATGCGGGGTCTTGACCAGATCAATTTTCCGCGGGTCGGCGACAATCAGCCGCGCTCCGGCGCGCAGGCGCTTTTTCATGCGCGAGGCGAAAACCGGGTGCCCGTCCGTCGGGTTGGCCCCGATAACCAAAATCACATCGGATTTGTCAACCGATTTGAAATCCTGCGTGCCAGCCGAAGTGCCGAAGGTCTGGCTCAGGCCATAGCCGGTCGGCGAGTGGCAGACACGGGCACAGGTATCGACATTGTTATTGCCAAAACCGGCGCGGATCAGCTTTTGCACCAGAAACGTCTCTTCATTGGTGCAGCGCGAGGAGGTGATGCCACCGATGGAATCGCGGCCATAGGTCGCCTGAATCCGCTTGAACTCGCTGGCGGCATGGTTGATCGCCACTTCCCACGACACTTCCTGCCACGGGTCGGTGATTTGGGCGCGGATCATCGGTTTGGTGATGCGGTCCTTGTGGGTGGCATAGCCATAGGCAAAGCGGCCTTTGACGCAGGAATGCCCCTCATTGGCCTTGCCATCCTTGTAGGGCACCATGCGCACCACGGTGGAGCCCTGCATTTCGGCCTTGAACGAGCAGCCAACGCCGCAATAGGCGCAGGTGGTCACTTTGGAATGCTCCGGCTGGCCCATTTCCAGAATGGATTTTTCCACCAGCGTGGCGGTCGGGCAGGCCTGCACGCAAGCGCCGCAGGAGACGCATTCGGACGACATGAAATCCATGCCGCCAGGGGTCACCTTGGAAGCAAAGCCGCGCCCTTCAATCGTCAGGGCAAAGGTGCCCTGCACTTCCTCGCAGGCCCGGACGCAACGCGAGCAAACGATGCATTTGGCCGGATCGAAGGAAAAGTAAGGGTTGGAATTATCTTTTTCCAAAGCGAAATGGTTCTCGCCTTCATAGCCATAGCGCACTTCGCGCAGGCCGACGGCTCCGGCCATGTCCTGCAATTCGCAATCGCCATTGGCGGCGCAGGTCAGGCAATCCAGCGGATGGTCGGAAATGTAGAGTTCCATCACGCCCTTGCGCAGGGCGGCGAGGCGCGGGTTTTGCGTAATCACCTTCATGCCCGCTTCCACAATGGTGGTGCAGGAGGCCGGGGTGCCGCGCCGCCCCTCGATTTCGACGAGGCAGAGGCGGCACGAGCCGAACGGCTCCAGCATGTCGGTGGCGCACAATTTGGGGATTTGGGTGCCAGCCGACATGGCGGCGGCCATGACCGAGGTGCCAGCAGGGACGGTGATCTCCACCCCGTCAATGAACAGCGACACCGGCGCATTGCCGATGCGGATGGGGGTGCCGTAGTCGAGTTCCTTGATCAGTGACATCTCAACACTCCTGAATTCTGTGCAATTGTAGCGGCGGTCGCTGACCGCCGCGTGCCATAATCTGGCAATAGTCAAACACTTGGCGGTCAGCGACCGCCGCTGCCATTCATTCCGCTGCCAGCGGCAGTACCGCGCGCTCAAAATCTTCGCGGAAAAGCGTCAGGGCGCTCATCACCGGCAATGGGGTCAAACCGCCCATGGCGCAGAGCGAGCCGTCGGTCATCACCGTGCACAGGTCTTCGAGCACTTTCAGGTTTTTGGCCCGGTCGATCCCGGCGATGATCCTGTCAATCACCTCCACGCCGCGCCGCGAGCCGATGCGGCAAGGGGTGCATTT
>JAYVYA010000243.1:0-2282 GCA_043784745.1 Hyphomicrobiales bacterium | reverse complement strand
AAGGGCGTGGTCTACCACCATCGTGGCGCGCATTTGCTGGCGCTGGCCAATGTCGTCACCGGCGACATGGGCCGCCACCCTGTGTATTTGTGGACGCTGCCGATGTTCCATTGCAACGGCTGGTGTTTTCCATGGACGATCAGCGTGGTAGCGGGCACCCATGTCTGCCTGCGGGCGGTGCGCGCCAAAACCATGTTTGACCTGATTGCCGGCCACAAGGTGACGCATTTGTGCGGTGCGCCGATCATTATGTCGCTGCTGCTGAATGCGCCGGAGACGGAAAAGCGCGGCTTGCCGCATGTGGTCGAGTTTTTCACCGCCGCCGCCCCGCCGCCCGCCGCCGTGCTGGGCGCGATGAAAAGCGCCGGCTTTAACGTCACCCATCTCTACGGCCTCACCGAAAGCTATGGCCCGTCCGTCGTCAACGAGTGGAATGGCGACTGGGATGGCCTGCCCGCTGACGAGCAGGCGGAGAAGAAATCCCGCCAGGGCGTGCGTTATGTCACGCTGGAGGGGTTGGACGTAAAACATCCGGAAACCATGGTTTCCGTGCCCGCTGATGGTGAAACCATGGGCGAGGTGATGATGCAGGGCAATGTGTTGATGAAGGGCTATCTGAAAAGCCCCGCCGCCACTGCCGCCGCCTTCGCCGGGGGCTGGTTCCACACCGGCGATCTCGGCGTCAAGCATCCTGACGGCTATATCCAGCTGAAAGACCGCTCGAAGGATATCATCATCTCCGGCGGCGAGAATATTTCCTCGATCGAAGTGGAAGACGCGCTCTACAAGCACCCTGCCGTGGCGGCAGCGGCGGTGGTGGCGCGGCCGGACGACAAATGGGGCGAAACCCCCTGCGCCTTTGTCGAGCTGAAACCGGGCAGGACCGCTAACAGCGAGGAATTGCTGGAATGGTGCCGCGCCCATCTGGCCCGTTACAAGGTGCCAAGGCATGTGGTGTTTGCCACCTTGCCGAAGACCTCGACCGGAAAAGTGCAGAAATATGTGCTGCGGGAGATGGCGAAGAAGGTTTGAACGGAGGTTTAAGGCAGCCTGCCACGCCACAACCAAAACATTGCCGCATTCACCGGGAAAACCTCGCTTTTGCGTTTGCGAGGATAATCCATGCGGTTTTGGAAGCAATTTGGCGGCAGCATGCTGGTGCTGGCGGGTAGTGTTTTGCCAGGCCTTGCCGCTGACCCCAGCGCCAACCCTGCGCCCACGGGGTGCCCGGCGCATCTGGCGGAAGGCGGCAAATTCCACATGCTGCAAGGTATGAGAGTGTTTGACGGGCCGGAGCCGGGGCATTCGGAAGTGATCGCCAGGACGGCAGGCCGAACCTCCACATGGGATATTGCCAATGTCCGCGCCACCGGGAGCGAGCCCAGCATGGTGTGCAGCTTCAAGCATACGGCAAAGACGGTGAAGCTGGCCGTGCCGGGCAGCGCACAGGCATGCGTGTTCGCTTCGGTTTATCCGGCGCAATCGTCCTGCCAGTGAGGACGGGTTGAGTTGCCCTGCAAGGTCTGGCAAGAGGGGGCATTGCCGGAGACATGTTGCCATGACAGCCCCTGCCCCTTCCCCGCCCGCCAACCCTGTCAAAGTCTGGGATCCGGTGGTGCGGTTGTTTCACTGGTCGCTGGTGCTGATGGTGGCTTTGGCGCTGGTCACGGGCTATCTGCTGCCCCGGCCTTGGCTCAACCAGCATATTTTCGGCGGCGTTGCGGCGGCTGTGCTGGTGATTGTCCGGCTGGTCTGGGGTTTTACCGGCACGTTTTATGCCCGCTTTGCCCAGTTTGTTGCCTCCCCCGCCGCCTCCCTGAGCCACGCAAGGGAATTGCTGGCGGGGCATTCCGGGCGGCATCTGGGGCATAATCCGCTGGGGGCCTGGATGATTTTGGCGCTGCTCGCCGCACTGGCAGGGCTTGGCCTGACTGGCACACTGGTGCTGGCCGGATTTTTCAAGGCCGGACCGCTGGCCTTTGCAATGAGTTTTGCCGGAGGACGGCTGGCGCGCAACGTACACGAACTGCTGGCACTGGGGCTGGGTGGCCTGATAGTGCTGCATGTGGCCGGTGCGATTTATGAAAGCCGCCGCACGCGGGAAAATCTGGTGCGGGCCATGGTTACGGGCACTAAACTGGGGCCGCAAGCGCCGGGCTATCGCGCCGGCCTCGCCCGGCCTTTGCTAACCCGCATTATTCAGCGGAGGGTGGCGGATGTGGTTTAAGCGGCTGATTTAGCGTATGGTTTGGGCATCGAATCCAACCAGCACCATTCAGGGG
>JAYVYA010000242.1:0-2391 GCA_043784745.1 Hyphomicrobiales bacterium | reverse complement strand
TGGCCACCGCGCCGTTGCCGACGCGGCGATCATCGGCACGCTGGAAGCCAAGATTGCCGAATGGGAAGCGCGAGTTGAGGTCGTGGTTGCGCCGCTGCGTGAGCTTGGATCGACTATTGAGCCGGTCGCGCCGCGCGGGGCATCCATGCAGGATCATGCGGGCTAGTTGGCTGGTTTTGCAAGCGCGGCGGCGAGAATGCGCCGTATGGCCTCGGAGCGGGAGGGTTTGGGTTCGGGTTGATCGGCAACCCATGCGTCGAGTGCATCGCGCAATTCGTCCGGCAATCGGAGTGCATGAATGCGGGTAATGCCCGTAACCGGCCTGCCCCTCTTTTTTTGTATGCCGCTTATTGACTTGTCCATTAACCCGACATACAACAAACAAATCGGCCCGGCAAGAGAGGTGAGATTCTCAAGCCAGGCCTAACCACACTGCGAAAGGAACTCGCACCATGGCTACCGCCGCGCTTACCACGTCCACAAACCGCCGTCGATTCCTTGCTGCTGGCTCCGCCGCCAGCGTGTTTGCCACACTTGGCGCGACTGTCGCTGCCGAAAGCGCCCTCTCTGGCCTGATTGCCAGCCACACCCGCCTTCGTGCCGAACTGAATGAATGCTGTGGCTGGTGGGACAAGTGTGAACCCGAATTTGACGCGGCCAAGGCTGGCTTGCAGCAGCCCATGTTTGCTGCTGAAGATGCTGCCTTGGATGATCTTTGCGCCTATCCCTGCAAGACCATGGCTGAAGCGCAGGCCAAGGCCCGGTATCTGGACCACAACCTGCTGAAGTTTGAGCTTCAGGACCACCACATCGCCAGCCTGATCGGCTCGTTTCTGTCCTGAACATTTCAAGAATTCGCCGCAAGGCGAAGCTGCGGTGACGCTGACACCGTGGCGACGGGGGAGTCTGGTAGTTTGATTAGACACCGGCTCCCATGCTCCCCCGTCTCTCCCCGAACGCGCTTATCAGCGGGCGCTCAGAAATTGGTGTCTATCATGTCAAATTCAAATTCTGGAAACGTTCCCGCCGTCCTGACCTATGAAGGCGCGCTGATCAGCCAGCGCGATCAGATGCTCTCGCTCACCGATATGTGGCGGGCGGCTACTTCTCCTGAAGCCAAGCGGCCTGTTGAATGGCTGCGCTCAAAGCAGGCCGAAGAATTTATTGCTCACGTCGAGCTAATGGTGGGAAATTCCCACCTTTCTCTGGTCAAGATCAAAAAGGGTGTTGGCGGCTCCACCTTCGCCCACTGGCAGATCGCCCTTGCCTATGCGAAATATCTCAGCCCCGAATTCCACATGTGGTGCAACGTCGTCGTGCGCGAGCGCATGGAAGGCAAGAGCGTGGCAGTTTCCGGTATCTCGCAGGAGTTGAAAGAGGAAATTGACCGGACGTTCGGCATTTGCAAAATGCTGGCGCACAAGGTGACGGAAATCGAGCGGGCCATTCCGACGATCATCAACCAATCGGTTGAATCCGCCCTGTCCGCCGATCCCCGCCGCGCGCTGCTGTGCTTCGTTTCCGTGCGCGAGCTTCTGGACGAAGCCAAGTCCATCCAGAAAAAGCGCCGTGGCCTGAGCAAGCGCGTTGGCGACGCCTTGCGCGAGCTTGCCGCGACTGGCACCGGGCCGGGCCGCGCCTATCGCAGCGCGCACAGCAATGTTTGGATGTTTCACCGCGATTTGGCCGATGAATTCATGAAGGGACGCGGTGCAACCCTCGTCAAAGAGCATAACGACCGCGCGACCGGCCAAGGCGTGCTGAAGCTGGTGGCGAAAACCAAGCCTGAGGCTACGGACCCGATGGCTGCCCCGCCACTGTGAACTGAAGCCATCACACCTGCAACACCCCATGCCGCCCCTCGCCGGGCGGCTTTTCCGCATTGGAGCGCCCATGTCCGCTGGCAATTTTGAGAAATGCATGCCGTATATCTTGCGCTATGAGGGGGGATTTTCAAACGATTCTCACGATCCCGGCGGGGCGACTCAGGAGGGCATTACCCTTGCGGTCTATCGCCAGTCCTACCCAGGCGCGACGGTATCCGACTTGCGCGGCATGCCCGCAGACCGGCGCGATTCGATCTATCGGAAGCTGTATTGGCAAGCCGCTGGCTGCGACAGCCTGCCCGCTGGACTCGACCTTTGCACCTTCGACGCTGCTGTGAATTCAGGCGTCGGCGCGGCAAAGCGCTGGCTGGCGCGATCTGCGGCCCTGACGCTGGTTGACCGCATCCATCTGTTTTCAGCCGCTCGCATGTCGATGCTTCGTCGCCTCTCGACATTCAAATGGTTTGGCAAGGGCTGGACCGCGCGCGTCGCTGGGATCGAAGCCGCGTCCGTCCGTATGGCGCTCGGCACCGATGCTCGCGCCCCGGCCATCATGATCGCCAAA
>JAYVYA010000241.1:0-2033 GCA_043784745.1 Hyphomicrobiales bacterium | reverse complement strand
AACTGTCCGGTGAGAAGGACTGCACATATCAGAAAAACGTGCAGGATGCACGATGCCTGCACGGGACCGCAATTGCCCCGCAATCGTTCGGGATAGTTGAGGGATACTGGCGCGGGCGCGGGGGGGAGGGTTGCTTTTCCGCCACAATTTGATAGGGTCGTGATATAGGTTTGCACTTGCAGGGATTGGAGAGTGCCTTGATCAGGTTTTTTGGTGCGGCAACAGCCTCGTTGTTGATGCTTTCGAGCCCTTTGGCTGTCGCGCAAACGGGCGGCGGCGTGCTCTCCAAGACCATTGGCACCGTATTGATTGACGGTGCGGCGACCGCGGGCGGGCCCGTTGCGGCGGGCTCAATTGTCATGACCGGCGCGGCGAGTTCGGCCACCATCGTTTATCCCGATGGCTGCGTGGTCAATGTCGCCGCCAAATCGAGTGTGACGGTGGGTTCGCTTTCACCCCTGCGCACTGGCCGCCAACGGCGGGACCGTGCCGCAAGGCTATACAGCGACAATCATCGTCGGTGCCGTGGTCATCGGCGGGGCTGTGGCGGTCATTGTCAACCTGAACAACAGCAATTCCACCAGCCCCTGAAATTGCCCCCGCGTTGGGCCGGAGCTGGGACCACAGGCCAGCCGCTTCCCGTTTACTGCATCGTCGTGTCGCTTTGCGGCCTCGTGCTGGGTGGAGCCACCCAGCCCGGCTTTGCGGGTGATGTGATCCTGCAAGTGCTGGCCACGCCGCTGCTGGTCCTCGGCGCAACCCAGGCGCTGGCCGGGGGCCCGGCCCGCCTCCCGCGCACCGAATTTCTGCTGCTCGTCGCGATTGCCTTGATCCCGCTGGCTCAAACCATTCCGCTTCCGCCTGCCCTGTGGACGGCCCTGCCCCAGGCCAGCCTGCGGATGGCGGCATTTCAGCTGACCGGCCAGGAGCCGGACTGGCAGCCCCTGAGCCTGACACCGGAGGCCACCGCGCTGGCGGCACTCGCGCTGATTGCGCCTTTCGCCGTATATTTGTCGGCGCGGCAGCTGGATTTCCGGCAAAGGCGCTGGCTGGTGCTGGCGGTGCTGGCAGTGGCGGGCGCGAGCGTGTTTCTCGGCCTCGCCCAAATTGCCGGCGGGCCGCAGTCCAGCCTGCGGTTTTACAGCAATACCAACACGCTGGACGCCGTGGGCTTTTTTGCCAACCGCAACCATTTTGCCGCCCTGCTCTATGTTGCCGTGCTGCTGGCCGCGCCGTTCGCGCTGGATGGCGGCATTGGCTTTCTGCATTCGCGACGGGGCCGGCAAACGGGGGAGGCGCATCTGGCCGGTTTTGCCGGCGGCGCAGCCCTGATGTTTCTTTTGGGTGTGTCGCAGATCATGGCCCGCTCGCGCGCGGGGGCGGGCCTGACGCTGGTGGCGGCAATCTGCGTGGCTTGGATGATGCTGGCCGATCCGCGCAACCACTGGCGCCGGGCCAGTCTGGTCCTGCTCGCCGTTTCCATGGTTACGGTCATCCTGTTCGCGGCCCAGTTTGGCGTGTCGCGCTTTGTCGAGCGGCTGACATTTGATCCGCAAAACGATACGCGGCTGGTGATTGCCCGCCATACGTTTGCGGCGGCCTGGCGTTTTATGCCGTTCGGCACCGGCCTCGGGTCGTTCCAGAATATCTACAGCATGCTGGAAAAACCGGGGGATATTTACCCCTATGTCTATATCAACGCCGCCCATGATGACTGGCTGCAGATTGCGCTGGAGGCGGGGTTGCCCGGCGTGCTGGCACTGGCGGCTTTCGTCATCTGGCTGGTGTGGCGGGGCTGGCAGCTGTGTTGGGGTCCGGGCATGGCTATGGAGCCACTGGACCGGCTGTTGCAGCGCGGGGCCCTGATTGCCGCCGGCCTGCTGCTGCTGCACTCGCTGGCGGATTATCCGTTGCGCCCGTCGGCTGGCATGATGCTGCTGGCCATCTGCTGCGCCCTGATTTGCCCGCCATTGCAGGTGCGGCGGACGATTTGACCTGCTATGCGGTAGCCGCCGGCTGCATCGTCTTGGGGT
>JAYVYA010000240.1:0-4394 GCA_043784745.1 Hyphomicrobiales bacterium | reverse complement strand
TCTGCTTGATACCGCCACCCGAGCCAATCGACTGGTAGTTGAGGCCGTTGCCGGTCTCTTTTTTGTAGGAATCCGCCCATTTGGCGTAAATCGGATAGGGGAAGGTGGCCCCTGCGCCGGAAATGTCAGCGGCGCGGGTAGCGCTCGCCGCGGCCAGGGTGGCACCGGCGACCAGCGCCGTGCGGATAAAACTGTTGAAACGCATGTAAGCCTCTCAGGCTTGAGGGTTGCAGTGAACATCGGAAACGCGCCGCAAGCCGACGCTGCCTTGTCGGGCGGCATACCTGTTTAGCGCCCGACCGTATCGGTTTTACGACAATTATCCTACGGGATTGTGACATTGTAAACTATTGAAATGAAATGATTTTCAGTCAATATACACCGGCAGTTGCACCGTAAATTTCGCCCCCTCGCCGGGCACCGAGTCAATCAGCAGCCTGCCCCGGTGGCGGGCGACGATGTGCTTGACGATGGCAAGGCCAAGGCCGGTGCCGCCCTTGGCCCGGCTCTGGCCGACATCAATGCGGTAGAAGCGCTCGGTCAGGCGCGGCAGATGCTCGCGGGCGATGCCGGGGCCATGGTCGCGCACGCTGAACAGGGCGCGCCCGCCCGATTTTGTCACGCTGATTTCAATCGGTTGTGCTGGCCCCCCGTCGGCGGGGGCGGAATATTTGATGGCATTCTCGATCAGGTTTTCGGCGACGCGCACCAGATCATCCCGGTCTCCCGGCACCCGCAAATCACCCATGGCCTGCACATCCAGCGACACACGGTTTTCCCGCGCCATCCGGGCCAGCGTGTCGGAAACATGCCGCACGATGATCCCCAGATCGACCGGGGCGTCGGGCCGCACATGCTGGTTCTGCTCGATGCGGGAAAGCGACAGGAGGTCATCGACCAGACGCTTCATCCGCTGCGCCTGCTCGTGCATGATGCCCAGAAATTTTTCGCGGGCGCGGGTGTCGTCGCGCGCTGCGCCCTGCAGGGTCTCGATAAAGCCGAGCAGCGAGGCCAGCGGCGTGCGCAATTCATGGCTGGCATTGGCGATGAAATCGACCCGCATTCGCTCGACACGGCGGCTCGCGGTGAGATCGCGCAAGGTCAGCACCAATGCGCTGCTGTCGGGCACCAGCGCCAGCAGCGCAATATTCACCTCAAACAGCCGCTCCAACGGCACGCGGTCCAGCCAGGTGACGCTTTCGGGCCGCTTCTGCGCCCGCACCCGTTCAATGGCGTCCAGCACGACGGGGGAGCGCAGGTTCAGCGCCAGCAGGTCGCCCGCGCGCAGGGCAGGAAACAGCGGCCTTGTGGGAGCATTGCAGGCCAGCACGCGCCCGTCGCCGCTCACCACCAGTACCGGCTCCGGCATGGCCTCAATCAGGGCCTGCATCAATGGCTTGTCGATGACCATTCCCGCAATCCAGCTTGCATGGGCAGCAATTGCCGTCCGGGCCTTGCCACACTGGCAACGGCCTGATTTATCTGGCACGGATTTGTGACAACGGAAACTCCCTTATGACAATTGCTCCGCTGCGCCTCCACCCTGACCGCCTGTTTGCCGCTGACACCGGCCGCCGGGATCTGGCCCGGCAGTTTTACGGGCATGTCGGGCATTTGCCGATTGTGTCGCCGCATGGGCATACCGATCCGAACTGGTTTGCCGGTGACGCAGCCTTCCCCGACCCTTCAACCTTGCTGATTGTCCCGGACCATTATATTTTCCGGATGCTCTACAGCCAGGGCATCAAGCTGGAGGCACTGGGCGTGCCGCGCCGGGATGACGGGTTGACAGAGAGTGATTCGCGCAAAATCTGGCAGCTGTTTGCCGCCAATTACCATTTGTTTCAGGGCACGCCGACGCGGGCCTGGTGCGATTATGTTTTCGTCAACCTGTTCGGGATTGACCGGCGGCTGGGCGCGGCGACGGCCGATCATTATTATGACCGGATTGCCGAACGCCTCGCCACCCCCGGCTTCCGCCCCCGCGCCTTGTTCGGGCGTTTCAACATCGAGGTGGTAGCCACCACCGAAAGCCCGCTGGACCCGCTGAAGGCGCATGAGAAAATCCGCCAGTCCGGCTGGCAGGGCCGTGTCATCACCGCTTACCGGCCCGACCCGGTGATGGACCCCGAATTTGAGGGTTTTGCCAGCAACCTGCGCCAGTTTGGCGAGATCACCGGTTGCGACACCGGTAGTTACGCTGGCTATCTCGCCGCGCACCGCAACCGCCGGGCGTTTTTCAAGGGCTATGGCGCCACTTCCACCGATCACGGCCACCCCACCGCCGCGACGGCTGACCTCAGCCGCGCCCAAGCTGAGCGGCTTTACGCCATTGTGGCAAAGGGGGGCTGCACGGCGCAGGAGGCCGAGACGTTTCGCGCCCACATGCTGACGCAAATGGCGGAAATGAGCCTGGAGGATGGTTTGGTGATGCAAATCCACCCCGGCTCGATGCGCAACCATAACGCCGGACTGTTCAGCCAGTTTGGCCGCGACAAAGGCGCGGATATTCCCACCCGCACCGATTATGTCCGGGCGCTGAAGCCGCTGCTCGACCGGTTTGGCAATAATGCGGAACTGACGCTGATCCTGTTCACGCTGGACGAGTCCAGCTATTCGCGCGAGCTGGCTCCTTTGGCCGGGCATTACCCGGCGCTGCGGCTGGGGCCCGCGTGGTGGTTCCATGATTCCTTTGAGGGCATGAAGCGCTTTCGCGAAATGACCACCGGGACGGCGGGCTTTTACAACACCGTCGGCTTTAACGACGACACCCGCGCCTATCTGTCGATTCCTGCCCGGCACGATGTCGCCCGACGGGTCGATTGCGCCTTTCTGGCCGAACTCGTCGCCACCCACCGGCTGGAGGAGGATGAGGCGGCGGAGATTGCAGTGGACCTCGCCTATGGCCTCGCCAAACGCGCCTACAAGCTCTGACCGGGACCGGCCCATGACCCGCCTCAACCACAACACCCTGTTCAGCGCCCGCGCGTTAAAACCGGCCTATGAGCGCCGCACCCTTGCCACCGGCATTGTCCATCTCGGCATCGGCGCGTTCCACCGCGCCCATCAAGCCTTTTATACCGAAATAGCGCTGGCCGCTGGCGCGCGCGGCTGGGGCATTCTGGGGGCCAGCTTGCGCTCGCCCGACACACGCGATGCCCTGGCCCCGCAGGACGGTCTCTACACCCTGAGCGTGCGTGACGGATCGGGCGAGAAGCTGCAGATCATCGGGGCCATCACCCGAATCGTCGTTGCGCCGGAAGACCCGGAGGCTTTGGTGGCGGCCATGGCGCATCGCGATATCAAAATCGTCTCGCTGACCGTGACCGAGAAAGGCTATTGCCATGATCCCGCCACCGGAGCGCTGAACGAGCAGCACCCCGATGTGCTCCACGATCTCGCCAATCCGCAGCAGCCGCGCAGCGCGCCGGGCTTCATTATCGCCGCGCTGGCTTTGCGCCGCACGGCGGGCCTTCCGCCATTCACCGTGCTGTGCTGTGACAACCTGCCCGCCAATGGCCGCACAGTGAAGCGGGTGCTGACCCGGCTGGCGCAGCTGCGTGATCCGGCGCTGGGCAAATATGTCGAGGCGCATCTGGCCTGCCCCTGCACCATGGTGGACCGGATTGTGCCCGCCACGACCGATGAGGACCGGGCGCGGATTTCGCAGGGCATTGGTTGCAGGGATGCCTGGCCGGTGGTGACAGAGCCGTTCACCCAATGGGTGATCGAGGACCATTTTCCGCAGGGGCGGCCCGACTGGGGGCTGGCCGGGGCGCAGTTTGTCACAGATGTTGCGCCTTACGAGTTGATGAAATTGCGGCTGCTGAATGGCGCGCATTCCTGCATTGCTTATCTGGGCTATCTCTCGGGCTGCGAGACGGTGGCCGCAGCCATGGCCAATCCGGACCTGGTGCAGTTTGTGCAAAAGCTGATGGCGGAAGATGTGACGCCGATCCTGCCCGCGCCGGAAGGGGCGGACCTGCCCGCCTATTGCGCTGCCCTGGTCGAGCGCTTCAAGAGCCCGGCGCTGAAGCACCGCACCTGGCAGATCGCCATGGACGGTTCGCAAAAATTGCCCCAGCGCCTGCTCGGCACCATCCGCGCCATGCTGGCCAAGGGAGCCGACATTTCCCGTCCGGCTCTGGGAGTCGCCGCATGGATGGCCTATGTGCGCGGCGTGGACGAGAAAGGCGCGTCGATTGACGTGCGCGACCCGCTGGCGGCGCAATTGCGGGCGATTGCCGATGCAGCCGGCCGCGATGCCGTAAAGCTGGCGGCTGGACTGATGGCGGTGGAGGCGATTTTCGGGCGCGATCTGGCAGGGGATGCGCGATTTGCCGGGGCGGTGACGGCGGCGCTGGCGGGGCTGCTGGAATGGGGGGCGAGGGAGA
>JAYVYA010000239.1:0-3035 GCA_043784745.1 Hyphomicrobiales bacterium | reverse complement strand
CGCTTCGAGGTCTGCCGACACTATCTGCAAATCCACCATGACCAGCAAGGGGCCGGGCTGCGGAAACAGGCGCACCAAAGGCATGAAGTGCAGGGCCGCAGGCTGGAACGGCTGCACAGGGCTGCCGGGCGGCAATTCGAACGTGTAAGTGGTGAATTCGCTGTGGCCTTCCCAGCGCAGGATGAAATCACCAAAATCGACCCGGTGAAATTTGGCACCGGACGGCGGCTCGGGCAAGCCGCGCTCGCGGCAGATGGCGCGCAGCGCCCGCCGGTCATTCACCCTGGCCTCACCCTCCGGCAAATAGGCAAAGTGCAGCATGCGACATGGTGTTGGCAGCGGGGTGAAGGGCCGCGACAGCATTTCCTTCAGCGCAAAATCGCGCAGTGGATGCGGGACCAACCCGCTGCTGGGTACCAGCACTTCGGGTTGCGCGGACGCAGCGGTCAGCAATGGCCCGCCTCGTTCGACAGCATGGCCGGATCAATCCCGATGCTTTTCAGGGCGCGGAGATATTTGGTTTCCACGACGGGATCAAAAATCATCAGCGGGTCCGCGGGGCAATTAAGCCAGCCATTGTGCTGGATTTCCCGGTCCAGCTGTCCCGGTGCCCAGCTGGCATAGCCCAGCGCCAGCACGGCGCTTCTGGGGCCGCTACCCCCGGCAATGGCGCGCAGAATGTCCAGCGTCGCCGTCAGGCAGATTTCGCTGTCGATGGGCAAGGTGGCATTGCCAACAAAATAATCGGAGGAATGCAGCACAAAGCCGCGCTCGGTCTCCACCGGGCCGCCCTTTAGCACCCGCACCGCCTCCGCCTTGCCGGGCAGGCGGATCGCCTCTTCGGCGGCAACAATTTTCAGCTGCACCAGCAGGTCGGCAAAGCGGACCTCCGGGGCCGGCTGATTGATAATCAGCCCCATCGCCCCCTCCTGGCTGTGAGCGCACATGTAGATGACGGAGCGGGCAAAACGCTCGTCCGGCATGCCGGGCATGGCGACAAGCAACTGGCCATCCAGCCAGGGACGTGCAGAGAGCGGCTTTGGGGTGTGGTCGGTCATGGGTCCATCATGCATCTTTGTGCAGGGGGTTCAACCGGAAAGAGGTGAATGCCTTGCGCCAAAACATCACGCGATTGTGGATGGCTTGTGGCGGCGGGCGGGGTTAAAGGGGAATGACAGGCCGCCTTGGGGCCGTTGCTCTTAGCCGGTGGTGTCATGCTCCGTTTTTCCGTCCTGCTTGCCGCTTTGCTTCTCGCCCGCCCCGTTTTAGCCGAAACGATGTCGCCGTGGCAGCCGAGCACAAAATCAGCGGCGCGGCTGATTGCGGCTGAAGGGCTGCAGGAAGGGCGCTATCACGCCGGGGTCGAGATCCGCCTGGACCCCAAAACCATTACCTACTGGCGCAACCCGGGTGAGGCGGGTGTTCCGCCTGTGTTTGACTTTTCAGCGTCGGTGAATGTCGCCCGGGCCGAAGTGCTCTATCCTGCCCCCAAGCGGCTGGCGGAGGCGGGCGGGGTGGAGGCGTTCGGTTATGTGGACGGGGTTACCTTTCCGGTGCTTGTAACGCCCAAGGACGCCGGCCAGCCGGTGCATCTGGAACTGGAACTGGCCTATGCCGCCTGCGAAAAAATCTGCGTGCCGGCGCAAGCCCATGCCAGCCTCGACCTGCGGATGACGGGCGGCCTCAGCGGCGGGGCCATCGGGCGGGCGGAATCGGCAGTGCCGCTGCGGTTGACGACGGCGGCGGCGGGTCTGGCGCTCAAGGGCGCTGCCCAGGGCGGCAAGCCCGGCTGGAGCGTGACTTTGCCTGGCAAAACCATGGCGGCGCAGGATGTTTTTGTCGAAGGGCCGGAGGGCTGGTTTTTTGACAGCAAGCCCGGTGCTGCTCCCGGCGAGTTTGCGATTGTGCTGGCCGAAGCGCCCAAGGGCGCGGAAATGCCACGCATTCCGGTGACCTTGACATTTACCGGGGCGGGGCGGGCGGTTGAAATATCTGCCGCGCTTGACTGGATTGTGCATTAGGCACTCTCGCCAATTCCCCCGCTCTTTGCTAGACAGCCCGCCGGAGCGATTTTGCGCCCTTTTCCGGAGTCTTCCCATGCCTGTCCAACCTGGCGACCGCTTGCCCGCCGCGACCTTCCGTGTTCCCACCGCCGATGGCCCCAAGCCCGTCACCACGGACGAGATGTTCAAGGGCCGGAAGGTCGTGCTGTTCGCAGTACCGGGGGCCTTCACCCCCACCTGTCACAAAAACCATCTGCCGGGGTTCCTCGCCCATGCCGCCCAGATCAAGGCCAAGGGCGTTGACGCTATCGCCGTCACCAGCGTCAATGATGTGCATGTGATGAATGCCTGGGCCAAGGATACGGGCGCTTTGGGCGTGATTGAGTTTTTGTCCGACGGCAATGGTGAATTCGCCAAAGCGGTTGGCTTGACGCTTGATGGCACCGCCGGTGGCATGGGCCTGCGCTCGCTGCGCTATTCGATGATTGTCGAAGATGGAATGGTCAAAAGCCTCAATGTCGAAGATTCGCCCGGCAAAGCGGATGTGTCAGGTGCCGCCGCGATGATGAAGGACTTGTGAGGCAAATCCCTTGCCTGCCCTTTGCGGGAGCGGGACGGCGGTTTCCCGGCAAGGGAGAGACCGCTCCCGCGACCGCGTCGTGCAAAGGCCCTCATCCGGCGCAAGAGCGCCAGCTTCTCCCGCAAAGGGCAGGGACGGAATGAACCCGCCTTGCGCCGCGCCAGCAAATCAGCCAGTCTTGTGGCATGAACGCACTTTCCTCCCTCCTCGCCGCCCGCCCGTGGCTTCTCGCCGACGGTGCCACGGGCACCAATCTGTTTGACATGGGCCTGATGTCCGGCGATGCGCCGGAATTGTGGAATGTCGATCATCCCGGCAAGATTGCGGCGTTGCACCGCGCTTTCGTCGAGGCGGGGGCCGATATCATTCTCACCAACACGTTTGGCTGCAATGGCCGGACCACGCTGGGCAGAGCGCGCTGGCCAAGGTCAAGGCGTTGCGTGAAAGTTTTG
>JAYVYA010000238.1:0-11393 GCA_043784745.1 Hyphomicrobiales bacterium | reverse complement strand
TTCCGGGCGAAAAATGTGAATGATAATATCATTCGCATCAACCAGAACCCAGTCATTGTTCGGAATTCCCTCGACCCGCGGCGTGCCGTGGCCCGATGCCTTGCAGGATTCGATGACGCGGTGGGCGATGGCACCGACATGGGTGCTGGAACGACCAGTCGCGATAATCATGGAATCAGCGATGGAGGTTTTGCCGTTCAGATCGATGGTCACGACATCTTCCGCTTTGGAATCGTCGAGGCTTTCCAATACGATCCGTGCCAGCGCGGCGGTTGTTGGCTCCACGGAGCCGCGAACCTTGGGAAGTGGCTTGCGGGCGACTTCGGTAGGAATCGTGAGTGTCAGTGCTTCAATCCTCATGATGGAATCACGCAAGATTTGCATGATCCCCTTAATGTGGGCACGAATTGTGAAAATTTCAATTCACAATAAGCGGGGATATTTTGCGTGCCGCCTTTAATTGCCACGACTTTTCTATTCCACCCCGCGCCCCGCCCGCCGCAGCGCCGTGGACGACTGGTCCGATCCTGGCCCGTGCAGAAACATGAATGCGGGGGCCGGCGTGGTTGCCAGGCGGTGGGCGTCGCACTCGTCCAGGCGGTAGCGGGCCATCAGCGCCGCAGCCCGGCCATGGACGGCACGCAGGGTGGAGCCGGGCCGGTCAATAATGGCCACCGGCATGGCCGCGACAATGTCGCGCCAGCGTTGCCAGCGGTGGAAACCTGCCAGATTGTCCGCCCCCATAATCCAGACAAAATGCACGCCAGGACAGCGGCGCTTGAGCCAGGCAATCGTGTCCCACGAATAGCGTGTGCCGATATTGCCCTCAAACCCGCTGATTTTGATCCGCGGGTGACGGGCCAGTTTTTCAGCCGCCTGCATCCGCAGCGCTTGCGAGGGCAGGGCGGCATTGTCCTTGAGCGGATTGCCGGGGGTGACCATCCACCAGACCGCATCCAGTCCCAGCCGTTGCAGCGCTTTAACACTGGCAAGCCGGTGGCCTTCATGCGGCGGGTTGAATGTGCCGCCAAACAGCCCGATGCGCATGCCCCGCGCATGGGGAGGCAGGCGGGCAATCGACAGCGCCGCGCGTGCGGGCTTCATGCTGCCAGACCGCTCAAGGGCGCACCTGGCCCTGACCGTGGACGCGGTATTTGAACGTGGTGAGCTGCTCAACCCCCACCGGTCCGCGTGCATGCATCCGCCCGGTGGCAATGCCAATTTCCGCGCCAAAGCCAAATTCACCGCCATCGGCGAACTGGGTCGAGGCATTGTGGAGGACAATGGCCGAATCAACTTCCGCCAGGAAGCGCGCCGCCGCCGCCGCATCCTCGGTCAGGATGCAGTCGGTATGGTGCGAGCCGCAGGTTTCAATATGGTCGATGGCGGAGTCGAGGCCATCGACGAGTTTTACCGAAATGATCGCGTCCAGATATTCCGTTGTCCAGTCTTCGTGGCCAGCAGCGGTGACGCGGGGGTCGGCGGCCATCGCCGCCGCATCGCCGCGCACGGCACAGCCGCCATCCAGCAGGGTTTTCACCAGCGGGGCGAGGTGGGTGGCGGCGCAGGCCCGGTCTACCAGCAAAGTCTCCGCCGCGCCGCAGACACCGGTGCGTCGCATTTTGGAATTGAGCAGGATTTTTTGGGCGCTGCCAAGATCGGCGCTGGCATGAACATAAATGTGCACAATACCTTCCAGATGCGCGAACACCGGCACCCGCGCCTGCGCCTGCACCAGGGCGACCAGGCTCTTGCCGCCGCGCGGCACAATCACATCAATGCAGCCGTCCAGCCCGGCCAGCATTTCCCCGACCGCCGCGCGGTCCTTCGTCGCCACGCGCGAGATCGCCGCTTCCGGCAGGCCGGCGGCCCGCAAGCCGTCCACCAGGCAGGCATGGATGACCGCGCTGGTGGCAAAGCTCTCCGATCCGCCGCGCAAAATGCAGGCATTGCCGGATTTGAGGCAGAGCGCGCCCGCATCCGCCGTCACATTCGGGCGGCTTTCGTAGATGATGCCGATGACCCCCAGCGGGGTGGACACCCGCTCGATCTTGAGGCCGTTGGGGCGAGAGAAACTGGCGAGCACCCGGCCCACCGGACTGGGCAGACCGGCAATGTCGGTGACCCCCTGCGCCATCGCCGCGATACGGGCCGGGTTCAGCATCAGCCGGTCAATGAACGAGCCGGCCGTGCCGCGCGCCTGGGCCTGCGCCACATCCGCTGCATTGGCAGCGAGTATTTCTGGCGCGCGGGCCCGGATGGCAGCAGCGCTGGCCAGCAGGGCGTGCGTGCGGGCGCTATCGGGTGCCAGCGCCAGCACGCGGGCGGCGCGGCGGGCGGCCTGGCCGAGCGGCAACAGGCTGGCAGCCAAAGCGGAAGGGGGCAGATGCATGTTCATCGGCAAAGCCTACCAGATGCTTTTGCCGCCGTCACGCCGGTGACTGGAAAAACAATTTTACGGGCGCTGCCGTGGAACTGGAAAACCAGTTCCGTCCCAGCCAAACCCGCGTAGCAATGGCCTCCGGCGAAGGGTTACCGTTATGCGGGTCGTCATTTCTCCTCGCTCAATACTACTCATCGTCTCTGGACTCATAGTCATGTAATTGCTCTCCTTTCGGCATGGCTCATGCGGAAAGGAAACGATTCGGCAAGCGAATCCGGTCGCTGCGCCTCGAAAAGACGCTGACACAGGAGGCCCTTGCCATAGCGGCACAACTGCATCCCACTTATATCGGCGGGATTGAGCGCGGCGAGCGCAACGTAGGCTTCGACAATATCTTGAAGCTCGCAAAAGCCCTCGGTCAATCTCCTTCTGCGCTCTTTGTAGATTTCACGACGGGGCGCGCGTCGTGAAAAAGCCTGTTCCCACGCCTCGGGTTCTAACTGCCGACGATATTGCCAAGCGCGAAAGCGATCACATTAAGTTGGAAGCTACTGCCTGCCGTCCAACGCGAGTTGATATTTCGCACTTCAACCTCAAGGCAAAGCTGCCCTATGGCCTGACAATTACAGACATTGCAGCAGCGATGAATGAATTCATCGAATTTATCGGATTCATAAATCAGCAACTTTCTACAAGAAAAATAGAACGTCTCGAAACAATGCTGATGGCTGCTAATTTCAGTAGCATTGTCGGCGAATTCATGACTTCAACTATTCCAAAGCACTGTAAGACACTCGTAAAAAACGCATATCACAACGGTCACCCTGATTTAATTCCTGCCAGTCGCTACCCCAAAAATGAAATGCAGCACGGCACTGAGGGAATTGAGGTGAAGGGTTCGCGGTATCTGAAAGCATGGCAAGGACACAACGCCGAAGATGCTTGGCTTATGGTGTTCTGCTTCGCCAGCGGTCGGCCTACGGATGTGGTGAAAGGCATTTTGCCTGCGCCGTTTAAATTCGTGCTGGTGTCGGGTGCGCAGCTCACCAAGAGCGATTGGAAATTTGCCGGTCGCTCGGAAACCAGCCGACGCACAATTACCGCTGCTGTTACAACATCCGGCTATGATAAAATGATGTCCAATTGGATATACAAAGACCCCAATTTATGCGGCATCGCCGATGGGATAGACGACTAGAATCGCAATGCCTCTTGCATCTCCGATGCTGTTGCAACTGCTTTAAGGCTGGGGCGCAAAGCGATCAATTTTGGAACTGCCGTTTTCGCTATCTCAAAATAATCTATGTGCCTCTCAACACCAATGCAGGTGTAGCCAATCGCCTCGGCGGCAGCGACCGTTGAACCAGAACCCATGAACGGATCGGCAATGATGCCTGTGCCAAGTGGTAAGACAGCCCGCACGATCTGCCGCAACAATGATTGCGGCTTAAGGCTCGGATGCGCAGCAATATCGCGCTCGCGGCGTGGTGTCCGTTCGCTTGGTATAACATCGTTGAAGGGATTACCGTCGATCCGTCGTCTAAGCCCGCCAGTGCCGTAGACGCTCAAGCACTCCCGCACAGTCATCTTCGGCGGCATCGGCTTGCGGAACAACCCCCAAGGCTCATAACCCCCACGGGGCAAGGAGCAAATATCGGGGAATTCCTTCTCGCCCAATTTTGGTCGGTCGCCGCCGCGAAGAGTTTGAACCAGTCTGATAATCTCTGTGCGAAATTCAAACCCGCCATCGATCATCGCTCCAAAAACAAGCTGCGACAGAAAAGCATTCGATGCCATAAACACATGAGCGCCGGGCTTCAAAGCAGGTAGGGCGACAATGGCTAGGTCACGAAAAAAGCGACGAAGAGTTTGCCGTTCCTCCTCGACCAAAGCGGTGAAGCGTGGCAACGGCGCGCGCGTGCTACCGTCGAACGATGGCGGAAGCCGCCAAATGCCGGTGCCTCCTTTCATCATCCTCTCGATCTCGATGAGTTCATATTCTTTGACCCCGTAAGGAGGATCGAACACCAAGCCATCAAGACTTTCCGCAGGTAGGCGCGCCAGCCATTCGAAAGCATCTGCGTGCAACAAGAGGGATTTGCCGACGCGCTTTTGAGTGTAGTCAAATCCGAAAAGATTCTGGTGGATTGCAGTCTGTGGCTGAGTGGCAATTATGTTCACAGGGGTATCCTCGAAATCGTTGGGTGACTGACATTGTAGCTCGCGGCGATCTCGCGCAAGGTTTCCTCTCCCTTATCGCGCCGCCGGATCGCCTCGCGATGCTAATGCTCTGTGAGCTTCGGCTTGCGTCGCATTTTCACGCCGCGCTCTTTAGCGCGCACGCGACCTTCGCTGGTGCGGACTCGGATCAAGTCGAGTTTGAATTCAGCGAGACCACCCAAAACCATCAACATTAATCGACCGTGCGCGGTCGTCGTACCCGCCCAGTGACCTGCCCCTGAACTTTCATCCAGCGGCAACTAGAGTCCCAGGATGTTTTACGCCGTTTGGCGCGGGGGAAGCAACAGGCGGGCGGCGGAGATGGTCGGGGTTTCGAAGCCGCCCGCCTGTTGCGGTGAGGTTAGCGGCATAGGCTGCCGGGGTGAGATAGTTCAGCGCCGAATGCTGGCGGGGCTGGCCGCTTGTGCGCTGGCTATGTCATCGCCAGCATCCACAAGCAACGCGACGTCTTGCGCCAAGAATTGCAGGCGGCAGCGCAGTAGAACGGCGTAGAGGCACCGCAGGGGGTGCAAGTGAAGCGGCGCTATCCCCGACCCTGCCCGTAAACCGGCTCCGCCTTCACCGCCGCCTGCATGAAATAATACAGGCAGGCCAAACCAGCGGCGGCAAACACGACCTCAATCACACGGCTGGTGGTGGCGTCGAGCTGGAACAGACCGCCCAGAGCCCAGCCGGCGGCCCAGGAGGTGCCGACAAACTCGGTGCCCACGAGGATTGCCACGGAAATCAGCGTGGCGGCATGAGTCCAGTTGATGGTTTTGGCAGCGGCCACGTTTGATCTCGCATTTACGTTAGATGCCTTGCCAGTATAACATCCAGGCCTGGCGCGCAACCGGCGCCGCAGGAGCCAGCATGCCCGACACCCATACCTATGCCAAAGCCGCCGTCGCCAGCCCGCACCATCTGGCCTCCGAAACCGGGCGCGCCATTCTGGAGGAAGGCGGCAATGCGGTGGAAGCCATGGTCGCCATGGCCGCCACCATTGCGGTGGTTTATCCGCATATGAACGCCATCGGCGGTGACGGCTTCTGGCTGGTGTCCACACCCAAAGGCAAGGTGCATTATATCGAGGCCTGTGGCTATGCCGGGGCTTTGGCCAATATCCAGCGCTACCGCGACAAGGAATTTGAAGCGATTCCCCCGCGCGGGCCGGATGCGGCGCTGACAGTGCCCGGCGCGATCGGCGGGTGGCAGGTGGCGCTGGAGCTGGCCAAATCGCTCGGCGGCAAGCTGCCACTGAATGTGCTGCTGTACCAAGCCATGAATTTTGCCCGGGAAGGTTATCCGCAATCGGCCTCCGAGGCGCGCTACGCCCCCAAGGAACTGGCCGCCCTGCGCGCCGCGCCCGGGTTTGCCGAAGCCTTTCTGGTGGAGGGCCGGACCCCGCCACAAGGCAGCCTCCGCCATGCCAAAAAGCTCGGCGAGACGCTGGCGCATCTCGCGCTCAGCGGGCTGGACGATTTTTATCGCGGCGATGTCGGGCGGGAGATGGCGCATGATCTGGAGCGGATCGGCAGTCCGGTGACCCGTGCAGACTTGGCCAAATACCACGCCCGCACCCGCCCGCCGCTGGAAATGCAGCTGAAGGGGCGCACGCTCTACAATGCCCAGCCGCCGACGCAGGGGCTGGCCTCGCTGGTCCTGCTGGGGATTTTTGACCAGCTGAAGGTCAAGCAGGCCGAAGGTTTTGCCCATATCCATGCACTGGTCGAAGCCAGCAAACGCGCTTTGGCCATCCGGGACCGGGTATGCACAGATTTCGCCGAACTGAATCACGACCCAAAGAGTTTTCTGACCAAGGCGGCACTGGCGCACGAGGCCGGGCGGATCGACATGGCCCGCGCGGCGGTTTTCCCGCTGCAAGAGGGCGATGGCGATACGGTCTGGATGGGGGCGATTGATGCGGCGGGCAATACCGTCTCGTATATCCAGTCGATATTCTGGGAGTATGGTTCCGGCTGCGTGTTGCCGCGCACCGGGGTGCTGATGCAGAACCGGGGTGTGTCGTTCTCGCTGGACCCGGCTGCCGTCAATCCGCTGGTGCCGGGCCGCCGGCCGTTCCACACGCTCAACCCGGCGCTGGCGCTCTACAAGGACGGGCGGGTGATGCCCTATGGTTGCATGGGCGGCGATGGCCAGCCGCAGTTTCAGGCGCAGGTGTTTTCCCGCATCGGGTTCGGGCAGGGGCTGGCCAATGCCATTGACGCGCCACGCTTTCTGCTGGGCAGGACATGGGGGGCCGCTTCCGCCAGCCTGAAGCTGGAAAACCGTTTTGATCCAGCTTTGGTGCGGGCGCTGGAAAAAGCCGGGCATGAGGTGGAAGTGTCGCCCTACGCCTATGCCGACAGCTTTGGCCATGCCGGTACCCTGCTGCGCCGCCCGCGCGGCGAGATCGAGGCGGCGCATGATCCACGTTCGGACGGCGGCGCGGCCGGGTTGTAGCCTCTCCGGATAGCCTTCCGGAGAGCTACCCGACACCCGGCTGCATCGTGGCAGCTGCCAGCAGGCCCACCCCAACCAGCACCACAACACACGCAGCCGCCAGTTCCAGCCCGGCCAGCCATTTGCCTGCCCGCCCGGACTCAGCCCCGGCAAAACGCAGGGCAAAACCCTTGGCCAGCACGGCCATGGCGGCGAGTGCGCCGGTGGTCAGGAAAGTGCCGACGGACATAGCCAGCACTGACCAGATGCCAATCAGGAAAATCCCCTGCGCCAGTGTGAAAGCCAGCACGAGGATCGCCCCCGAGCACGGGCGCGCGCCGGCAACAACAACCGTTGCCAATGCGCTGCGCCATGAAAATCCTGCGCCCAGCGTCTTGGGGTCCGGTGCATGATAATGGCCGCATTGCTCATCGTGAACATGCGGCGCGGCATGGTCGTGAACATGCGGCGCGGCAGGGTCGTGGCCGTGGTGGTCGCCGTGCGACGGGGCATGGGGAGGATGGTGATGCTGCCCTTCCGCCGCCCCGTTCCGCCATGCCGCCCAGAATCCGCGCCCTTTGGTCCAGACCAGCCCGAGGCCCAGCAGGATGATGCCGAGATAGCTCAGTTCCTCAACCAGCGTTGCCGTCTCATTCATCCGTGCTGCCGTGGCGTTGAACACCCATACGGCCAGCGCGACAATGGCGATGGCCACCGCACCTTGCAGCAGGGCCGCCAGCAGCGAAATCACCAGCCCGCGTTTCAGCGCCTGCTCGTTGGCCAGCATGTAGGAAGCGACCACCGCCTTGCCATGCCCCGGCCCCGCCGCATGAAACACGCCATAGGCGAAGCTCAGCCCCGCCAGCGTCCACGCCGCCGAGCCGTTCAGACTGGCGGCGTGCACGGCTGTTTTCAGGGCGAGGTAGAAGGCATTCTGCTGCGCCAGTATCCAGCCGGTCATCCCGGTATAATTGCCGCCACCCTGTTCGGCCCCCACCGAAAACGGGTTGCGGGCGGCTTGCGCAAGGACGTGCCCGCCGGAAAAAAGCAACGCCAATGCGCCAGTGGCAAACGTGGAATATTTCATGATCAACCTTCAGGGGCAGGCAATGCTGGCGCGGCTGGAGAGTTTCAAGCCAAAGCCGTCGCCCGGCGAAAGCCCGCTGAAAAACGATTCCGACAGTTTTTTGGTTTCGTCGGCCACCAGCGGGCCGGGCTTGTTGATCTTGGCGGAGCAGCCGGCCGGTGCGCCCGCCAGCACAAGCGGCTCCTTGTCGTCAAAGTCAAAGGCGATGAAATAGGTGGGATCATAGACTTGCAGGTTGAAAGCGCGCGCGGCGCTGGCCGGAACCGTCAATGGCAGGGTGAAATGCAGTGTCACCAGCTTGTCGGCACCCTCGTCCAGCCAGTAATCCCTCGGCTCGCCAAACTCGACCGGCTTGCCTGCAACCTTGCCCATGGTGAAATAGCCAAATTCGGCCAGCGATTCGACATTGACCTTGGCCAGCGGGGCCAAATCCTCGCGCGTGGGCGGCTTGCCATCCTTGCCGAGGCCCTGAACGGCGAAGGCCGAGTAGAATTCATCGAACTGCCAAGCATGGCGGATCGCCCCGATCTTGCCGTCCTTGTCAAACACCATTTCGCTTTTGACCACGACAAACACGTGCGGATGTGCCTTGGCCGGGGTAGCGGCAGCCAAGGCGGCGAGGGCGAGCATCGGGACAATCGGGGCAAGTTTCAGCATGGTGACATCCGCAGCGATTCGGGGCGGGAGCCGCGCTCCTGCCTGCCTCTCCATAGCACAGGCGCTCCAACTCCGGCAAAATCACGGCATGGGCACTGGCAAGGTGCCGGGAAGAGATGTCAATGCAAGCTGCCGACCCAAAAACAGCCTATTGCTGCCCCGCCAGATAATCCGCCAGCGCGGCCCGCACACCTTTTGACCACAGCATCGACAGCGCAGCCGAGAAGGCTTTGACGTAGGCGGGGTTGTCGGCCAGCGCGCCGAAAATATCGCGCAGTGCCAGAAATGCCGGGGGATCGTGCCGCGCCGTTTTGGCTGCCGCCTGAATTCGCTCCCAGTTCGGATCGTTGGGGGCAATTGCCGTGCCGCTTTGCGTTTCGCCCGCGCAATAGCGGCACCAAAGGGCGGAGACGAGGGCAAGGCCCTTGATGCTTTTTCCAGCCGCCAGGCGATCCACGACTGTCGGCAGAATAAACTTGGGCTGGCGGTTGGACCCGTCAAGGCACAGCCGGGCATTGGTGTCGCCAATCTTCGGATTGGAGAACCGGCGCTCGATCAACTGGCGATAGTCTTCAAGATCGACGCCTGGCGGCGGTGGCACCGTTGGCATCACCTCTTCGCGCGTCAGCTTTTCCAGAAACGCCCGGATTTGGGAATCCTCCATCGCCTCATGGACAAAATGGATGTCCAGCAATGCGGCGGGATAGCCGATGGCGGCGTGGCCGCCGTTAAGAATGCGGATTTTCATCAGCTCAAAGGGGGCGACATCGTGGGTGAAGGTAACGCCGACGCGCTCCAGCGCCGGCCGGCCCGCCGGAAAATGGTCCTCCATCACCCATTGGCGAAATTCCTCGCAGAACACCGGCCATTGGTCTTCCAGACCATACTGCTCCCGCAACATCTGGCGTTGGCGATCAGAAGTCGCCGGTGTAATCCGGTCCACCATGGAATTGGGGAAGGCGACTTCGCTTCTGATCCAGTGCGCGAGATCGGGGTCCACCAGACCGGCAAGGCCGGCGACGGCATTTTGCGTGACATGGCCGTTGCCGGGAATATTGTCGCAGGACATGATGGTAAATGGCGCAATGCCCGCCGCCCGCCTCCGCATCAGGCCGGCCAATATCAGCCCGAATGCCGTGCGCGGGGCCGCCATATCGCGTGCGTCGGCAACGATATCGGGGTGGGCGGCGTCAAACGTCTGCGTGGCGGGCGAGATGTAATAGCCGCCCTCGGTGATGGTCAGCGAAACGATGCGGATTTCGGGCCGGGCCAAGGTCTCCAGCAAGGCCCCTGTGTCACCGGGACGGATGAAATCGATCATCGACCCGGTAATGCGCACCTTGGTCGCGCCCGCCTCCTGTTCGACAATGGTGGTCAGCCAGTCCTGCTTGCGCAGCATTTCGCGCATCACTTCGTCAGTCGGGCGCACGCCAGCGCCAATGAGGGCCCAGTCGAAGTCCCGTCCGTCGCGGAACAGGTCATCCAGATACACGGCCTGATGAGCACGGTGAAAGTTGCCAATTCCGATGTGCAGGATGCCGGCTTTGAGCGCGGCGCGGTCATAATTGGGCACGACGATGTCCGCCTGCAATTGCTTCAAAGTCCCGTTCGAAAGTGCCGTGCTCATGATAGCCTCCGGATTGAATTGAGAGTGGTCGCGGCCATGGTCAGCTCATCCAGTTGCCGCCGTCGATATTGAAGGTCTGCGCCACGACATAGTCGCTGTCGGCGCTGGCGAGGAAAACGGCGGCCCCGGTATGGTCTTCGGGCGTGCCCATCCGGCCCAGCGGCACCGCTTGCCCGACCATCCGCTTCTTTTCGCCGGGCTTGAGGTTTTCCCATTTGGCGAACATCGCATCCACCTCGTCCCACATCGGCGTATCGACAACCCCCGGCGCAATGCCGTTGACGTTGATTTTATGCTGGATCAAGTCCAGCCCCGCCGACTGGGTCAGGCTGATAACCGCCGCTTTCGAGGCGCAATATACCGCCACCAGCGCCTCGCCGCGCCGCCCGGCCTGCGAGGCCATGTTGATGATTTTGCCGCCGCGCCCCTGCGCGATCATCTCGCCCGCCACCGCCTGGAGCGTGAACAGCAAGCCTTTCACGTTGACGGCGAAGACCTTGTCATAGCTGGCTTCGGTGATCGACATCACCGGCCCCATGTCAAAAATTGCGGCATTGTTGACGAGAATGTCGATCCCGCCGCCCCAGGCCTTTACCCTGGCCACCATGGCCTCAATCGAGGCGCGCTCGGTCACATCGAGTTCCAGCGCCAGTGCCTGGTCACCCAGGGCACGGGTCCAGGCCATGGCATCGCCTGCCTGCCGGTCGGCGACGGCAACCCGTGCGCCTTCCGCCACAAAGCGCTCCGCCATGGCGCGGCCAATGCCGCGTGCGCCACCGGTGATGATGGCGGTTTTTCCGGCGAGTTTCATGTCTGGACCCTCAAACCCTGATCATTGAAGCGGTGCACGCGGTTTTCCTGCGGGTTGATGAACAGGCGCTGGCCGGGCTGGCTGGGTGCTTCACCGGATAGCCGCACATTGACCGGGCCAATCCCGTCGGCCTCCAGATAGAGGAAGGTGTCGGACCCCAGATGCT
>JAYVYA010000237.1:0-9853 GCA_043784745.1 Hyphomicrobiales bacterium | reverse complement strand
GAAGCGCATGATGCAGCGTGCGAATGGCGAAATATGATTTTCGATCAATCAATCAGGCTGCTTCGCATACCCCTCATCCGGCGCTTCGCGCCAGCCTCGAACGCAGAAGGAGAAGGGAAGTGGTCACGCCACCCCAAGCTTCTTCTGCAAACTGGTGGATGAGGTGGTGTACTGGAATGTCAACTTCTTGTCAGGATAGACATAGCGGTGCACCTTCTGCGCCGCCAGCGCCGCTTCGTGGAAGCCGGAGAGGATCAGCTTCAGTTTTCCCGGATAGGTGTTGATGTCGCCGATGGCGAAAATGCCGGGCACGCTGGTCTCGAATTTTTCCGTGTCGGCGGGCACCAGGTTTTCATGGAGGCCAAGGCCCCATTGCGCAATCGGGCCCAGTTTCATCGTCAGGCCGAAGAACGGCATCAGCACGTTGCAGGGCAGATCGCGCATTGAGCCATCCTCGCCCTTGAGCACGGCGGTAGACAGCACACTATTGTCGCCCTTGAGGGCAATGATCTGGCCCAGTGAAAAGTCCATCTTGCCCTCTGCCACCAGCGCCCGCATGGCATTGACCGAGTGCGGCGCGGCACGGAAAGCATCGCGGCGATGGACCAGCGTGACGCTTCTGGCAATCGGCTGCAAATTCAGCGTCCAGTCCAGCGCCGAATCGCCGCCGCCGACAATCACAATATCCTTGCCGCGCATCGCCTCCATTTTACGCACGGAATAGAACACGGAAGTGCCTTCATAGGCATCAATCCCGGCAATCGGCGGCTTTTTGGGTTGGAACGAGCCGCCACCGGCGGCAATCAGCACCGATTTGGCCTCAAACACCTTTTCCGCATCGGTGCTGACACGAAACAGCGGCGCTTCCTTCGTGCCCAGAACGTCCAGCCCCTGCACCATTTCGCCCAGATGGAAGAGGGGATGGAATGGCTTAATCTGCTGCATCAGATTGTCCACCAGGCCCTGGCCGGTGACAATGGGAAAGCCGGGAATGTCATAGATCGGCTTTTCAGGATAAAGCTCGGAGCATTGCCCGCCAACTTTCGGGAGAATGTCAATCAGCTGCGCCTTGATGTCGAGCAGGCCCAGCTCGAACACGGCAAACAGGCCCACCGGGCCAGCGCCAATGATCAGCGCGTCAGTCTTGATAATCTCGGTCATGCGTCAATTCCCGTTCCGGCATTCATCCGCCATGTGCCCTGCCCGGCCCTGGCTGGCAAGGCCAGTGGCTGCGACGAAAGCCCGCGACCTATAAATCAACAGAAATAACATGGAAAGAAATTTGTTTCACATCAAAATTTGGTTTAATTATGCAAGCGCTCCACCCTTGTCATTGTGCCCAAAAACCCTGACGCTTCGTCATCTGATTCGCGAGGCTGCCCCATGCCATCCCCGAGCCTGCCGCAAAACCTGACGATGGACGATTACGAGCGGATTGAGGGCGCGGTGATGGAGACAGTGCGGGGGCGCTGGTTCCTGATGGAATTTGCCCGCCGCAGCCGCGCAGCCGAACTGGCGCAGATCCGCGATTCAATCACCCGGCTGGAGCGGGCACTGGGCCAGGGTGCCATGCCCGCCGCGCCGCCCGCGCCATTGGTGCTGCTGCCACCACCGCCGGTTCGGCCAGCGCCCGTGCTGGTGCCGCAACCGGAAATCCTCGCCCCGCCGCCAAAATCACCGCACGAACAGGCGCTTGACGCGCTGTCACGGTTTGACCGGCTGCCGGTGGAAGAAAAAATGGCGCTTTTTGGCTAAAGCCGGGCCCGCCGCGACGACAGGCTCGACATTATCGAGAAACTGCCGGGCGCTGGCCACCCAGGTGAAGTGCGCAGCATGGGCCAGAGGCTTTTCGCGGGGGATTTCCAGCGCTTTCAGGCAGGCCATGCGCAAATCTGCGTCCAGAACACCCGCCCCGCTCGTCCCCACCACATCCAGCGGCCCCGGCACCGGATAGGCCGCCACGGGCAGGCCGCTGGCCATGGCTTCCAGCAGCACAATCCCAAAAGTGTCGGTGCGGCTGGGAAAGACGAAGACATCGGCGCAAGGGTAGATTGTCGCCAGCGCCTCGCTGGTCTGGTTGCCGAGGAATTTCACCTCGGGGTGGGAGGCCCGCAATCGCTCCAGAGCCGGACCACCACCCGCTACAACCCTGGTGCCCGGCAGGTCCAGCGCCAGGAAAGCTTCAATGTTTTTCTCCACCGCCACCCGGCCCGCATAGAGAAATATGGGCCGCTTGAAATCAAGCGCCTGCTCCGCCCGCGGGTGAAAAAGGCCATGATTGACGCCGCGTGACCAAAACATCAAATTGTCAAAGCCGCGCGCTTCCAGATCAATCGCAATGCTGCGGGTAGAGACCATGATGCCGCTGCCCGCATTGTGGAACCAGCGCAGCCAAGCGTAAACCAGCCGCTCGGGAATGGGTGCGCGGGCCGAAATATATTCGGGATAGCGGGTGTGGTAGCTGGTGGTGAAGCGCCTTTTGGACTGGATACATGCGCGGCGCATGGCCAGTCCCAGCGGTCCCTCGGTGGCGATATGGACATGGTCGGGATTGATCTGCGCCAGCCTTCGCGCTGCTTGGCGGGCACCAATCAGCGACAGCCGGATTTCCGGATAGGTCGGCATTGGCACTGTGTAAAAACCCTCCGGCGTCAGAAAATCGATCCGCGCCCCCTGCTGGCGGGCGGCCTCGGCCATGGCTTCAAGGGTATGCACCACGCCATTGACTTGCGGGTGCCAGGCATCGGTCGCAATCAGCACATGCATCACGCCGCCGCCCGTTCTGGCCCGAGGGTTTCGGGCTGGATTTTCGGCGACACCGGCTCTCTGGCTCGGGCAATCTTTTGCCATTCCAAAATTTCGAACGCACCGTCCGGATGCTCGCCAACGGCGGTGCAGGATTCAACGAAATCGCCGGTATTGACATAGGTAATCTGGCCGATCTGACGAATAGCGGCGTGATGGATGTGGCCGCAGATAACCCCGTCCGCCCCCTGCTTTTCCGCTTCTGCCGCCAGCGTCGCCTCAAACGAGCCGATGAAATTGACGGCATTCTTGACCTTTTGCTTGGCCCAAGCGGAAAATGACCAATAGGGCAGGCCAAGCTTGCGGCGCGCCCGGTTGAACCAGGTGTTGGACCACAGGGCCAGCTCGTAAGCCCAGTCCCCCAGAAACGCCAGCCAGCGGGCGTGCATCACCACCACGTCAAACTGGTCACCGTGGATCACCAGCATCCGCTTGCCGTCGGCGGCCGTGTGAACAATCTGGTTGATCACTTCGACACCGCCAAAGTGCTGGCCAAGATAGTCGCGCATGAATTCGTCGTGGTTGCCGGGGATATACACCACCCGCGTGCCCTTGCGCGCCCGGCGCAACAGTTTTTGCACCACGTCATTATGCGATTGCGGCCAATACCAGCCCGATTTCAGCCGCCAGCCATCCACCATGTCGCCGACAAGGTAAATCGTGTCCGCCGCATTGTGCTTGAGGAAATCCAGCAACAGATCGGCCTGGCAACCGCGCGTGCCCAGATGCACGTCCGAGATGAAAAGCGTGCGCCAGAGACGCGGTTGTTCTTTTGCCTCTTGAATTTCTGTCACGGCGCGCCCTAACTTCGTGGCGAAACAATTACTGCCTGCGTCACAACAGATTCGTGTTGCGGGTTAATGACATTGTGAAATTGACACTGTGACCGCGCATGGGGTCGCGGAAAAACCGGGAGCAAGGCACATGGATCTGGGTATCAGCGGGCGCACCGCCCTCGTCTGCGCTTCCAGCAAGGGTCTTGGCCGCGCCTGCGCTCATGCGCTGGCACAGGCTGGCTGCCATGTCTTCATCAATGGCCGCGATCAGGCCAGCCTGGCTGCCACCGCCCATGCCATTGCCGCCGCTACCGGCGCGCAGGTAACAGCAATTGTAGCCGATGTCGGCACAGCGGCAGGCCGCAACACATTGACCGGTGCCTGCCCGGCCCCCGATATTTTGGTCAACAACAATGGTGGCCCGGCCCCGCGCGACTTTCGCGCCCTGACGCCCGAAATGCTGCTGGCAGGGGTGGAGGCCAACATGCTGGCACCGATCGCGCTGGTGCAGGCCTTTGTCGACGGCATGGTGGCGCGGAAATTCGGACGCATCATCAACATTACCTCGGCCTCGGTGAAAATGCCGTTGTCCGGGCTGGACTTGTCATCCGGGGCGCGAGCCGGCCTCACTGCCTTTTTGGCCGGGGTGGCCCGCGATGTGGCAGCCCACAATGTCACGATCAACCACCTGCTGCCCGGCGCGTTCGACACAGACCGGCTGAAATCCTCATTGGAGCGGATGGCCGGATTGCGCGGGCTGGACATGGAAGCGATGCGGGCCGAGCGCCAGCGCTCCATTCCCGCCCGGCGCTTCGGCAACCCGGAGGAGTTTGGCCAAGCCTGCGCCTTCCTCGCCAGCGCCCAGGCCAGCTATATCACCGGGCAGAATTTGCTGATTGACGGCGGGACGTTTCCGGGGGCGTTCTAGGCGGCAACAAGGCCAATTTGAATAGGCTGGCCGAGAGCAGCCGGGACGGCAACCAGCGCGTCCAGCGAAAACCGTGAAACTCTCCCTGTCTTCAAACCAGATACACTCCGCTGATGCACAACCAGCCGCGTGGCATCATTTTCCTCTTTTCCCAAATCGCCCCATGCTCACCGGCATCCTCCTCAAAATCGCCTCGGCTTTCGTCTTCATGCTGATGTCGGCGTCGGTCAAACTGTCGGCCAGCACCTATCCGATTGCGGAACTGGTGTTTTTCCGCTCGTTTTTCGCCCTTGTTGTGCTGATGGTCTGGCTGATGGCGCGCAGCGAGTTTCCGCATGGCATCGGCACGCGCCGCCCGCTCGGGCATCTGGGGCGGGCGCTGGCGGGGTCGTGCGGCATGTTCTGCGGCTTTGTATCGCTCAGCCTGCTGCCGCTACCCGATGCAACCGCGCTGGGTTTCACCACCCCGCTGATTGTCGTCGTGCTGGCGGCTCTGGTGCTGAAGGAGCATGTGCGGCTCTATCGCTGGAGTGCCGTGGCTGTTGGGTTTGGCGGCGTCATGCTGATGCTGTCGGGCCATATCAGCGCTGCGGCATCCGCTGATTTCCTGGGGTCGCGCACCGGCACCGGCGTTGCGGTGGCTTTGGCGGCGGCGGTGTTTTCCGGCATAGCCACCATCCAGACCCGGCGGCTCACCGTTTCGGAGCGCACCGGGGCCATCGTGTTTTATTTTACGCTGGCCACGACTTTTCTGGGCGCATTGGGCACATGGGCTGCCACCGTCTGGCCGCCGAACTGGCCGGGGGCCAGCGTGATGGCCAGCCAGGCCTTCGTCGCCCCGCCTTTCAAGGATTTTCTGGCGCTCGCCGCAATTGGTTTTTTCGGCGGCATTGGCCAAATCCTGCTGACCGAATGCTACCGCTATGCCGACGCCTCGATCATCGCCTGCTTTGACTACACAGCCATGCTCTGGGCCTCGCTGCTCGGGCTGTTCCTGTTTGACGAAGTGCCCTCCCCCGCAATCATCAACGGCGCGCTTATTGTCGCGCTGGCCGGCGTGTTCGTCATCTGGCGGGAGCGGCGGCTGGGCCTGCTGCGCGGCAAGGAGCGGGCGGCCAACACCAAATAGCGGACAGAGGCCTGTTATTCTGACTGTGCGCCACCGGTTTCGTTCGATATTCCAAACAAAATCGTTTATCCACACGGTTCAAAACCGGAGGAAAACATGATGGGCGTAGAAGGCAAGGACAAGGCTAAAGTGCTGGAGGCGGGTGCCATGGCGCTGTCCGGCCAACTCGGCAAATCGGTGCAGCGGCTGCGCAAGGCCTATTCCTTGTCGCTGTCGGAACTGTCGGAGCAATCGGGGGTTGCCAAATCGATCATCAGCCAGATTGAACGCAACGAGACCAATCCGACGCTCGCCACCATCTGGCGGCTGTCGCAAGCTCTGGATGTGTCCATTGAAAAAGTGTTGCAGGCTACCGAAGACGAGCCGTTTCTGGAAAAATCCAGCAAGGGCGACACGCCAATCCTGATTTCGGACGACGGCAAGTGCAAGCTGGCCATTATCGGCTGGATCAAAACCGTCGAATGGCTGCAATGGTATGATTTCATGGCCGAACCGGGCGGCGTTCTGGCTTCTGATCCGCACCAGCGCGGCTCGGTCGAATGCCTGTCCGTGCTGGAGGGCGAGCTGGAAGTGGAAGCAGCGGGGGTAGTTGAAACCGCCCGCACCGGTGAAACGTTGCGCTACCGCTGTGACCGGCCCCACACCATCCGCAACAGGAGCAACTTTCCGGCCCATGCCACCATGCTCTGCATCCTCAAGGCCGCGGTGATGGAATGAGCCAGCCGGGGGCGGATCGCGCCCATCTCTGGCTGTCCTTGTTCAGTGCCTCCATGACGCTTGGCATCGGCATTTTCCTGCCGTTTTTTCCGGTCTGGCTGGCTTCCAAAGGCCTGTCGGAAACCGGGCTGGCAATGGTGATCGCCGCGCCCGCGCTGGCCCGGATGGCGGTCAACCCGCCCATTGCCGCCTTTGCCGACCGTCACGGCGCGGTGGCGCAGGTGCTGGCCTTTTGTGCTGCCGGCGGCGTCATCGGCTTCTTGCTGCTGGGCCGGGCCGAAGGTTTTTGGGCAATTCTGGCCGGTATCGTGCTGGTCGCCATCATGCAGGGGCCGATCCTGTCGCTGGCCGATGCGCTGATCTTTGCACAGCTGCGCGCGCGCAGTTTGCAGGCCAGCCAGCCGTCGCTCGACTATGGCAGCATCCGCGCCTGGGGTTCGGCGGCGGTTTTCGTTGGCATGGTGGCTGGCGGGCAAGTTCTTGGCGGGGTGGAACCGCAAGCCATCATCCACATCCTCACCGGCGCGGCTGTGATCACGGCGCTCGGGGCTATGGCCATGGCCCGCGCCACGCCGCGACAAAGGCCAGATATTGTGGTGCCCACCGGTGCCGAAGGGCCACGCAACCCTGCGGCGCTCATCGCCATAATCATTGCCGCCGCCGCATTGGTGCAGGCCAGCCACGCCATGGTCTACACTTTCAGCACGCTGGACTGGCAGGCGCAGGTGCTGTCGACCGGTTTCATTGGGCTGGCCTGGGCGGCGGGCGTGTTTGCCGAAGTGCTGTTTTTCCTGTTTGCCCGGCATTTGTTTGGGGCGAAGGGCAGCGCGCTAAAATGCCTGCTGCTTGGCGCAACCACCGCCACCCTGCGCTGGAGCCTGATGGTGCTGGTGCCAAGCCCTCTGGCTTTGATCGCCTTGCAGCTCACCCACGGGCTGACGTTTGGCGCCACCCATCTGGGCGCGGTCAGCCTGCTGTCGCAGCTTGTGGCTCCCGCCCACCGTGCCCAGGCCCAGGCCTGGCATTCAGCCGCCATCTCGTTCGCGCTGTTCGTCACCACCGCTGCCTGCGGCCCGCTGCACCTGCATCTGGGTGCCGGTGGTTACAGCGCCATGGCCATGGTGGCTGTGGCGGGCCTTGGACTGGCCCTGCTGGCCGGTGCCCGGCTCAAGCAAGCCCGCGCTCCTGGATAGCGCCGTTTTTGCTGCTGGTGTGCCGCACCGGCCAAACTGCCCGCTGCACCTTCTTAATCGCCCGGAAAGCTTTCCGGATTAAACATTTGGAGGGGTAACGGAGTTGAGTGAATGCGCACAGCATGGGTTGGCAAGCGAGGTGCCAGCAGGGCGGCCTGTCTCATCAAGGGCGAACTCCGCACGGGCGACGAAAAACCCATCGCCAATTGTCAAATTCTGGACCTCAGCAAAACCGGCGCACGGGCGCGCGTTGCCGCTGGCATCGTCATTCCGCAAATGTTCAGCTTGTACATTCCCGCCCGCTCCGAAACCCGCGTCTGCAAGCTGGTCTGGCATTCGGAAGCCGAGATTGGCCTTGAATTCATCAATCCCGAACAAATCTCCACCTACCAGGCCCTGATGACCCTTGAGCAGCGGATGCTGCAATTCGAATCAGCCCTGAAGCGCCGCCCCTCCGCCTTCCCCGCCCCCGCCGGAACGGCTCTTCCCGCCTCGCCACCCCAACCGGCTGACCCTGCGCCGCTCACCGCGCGCCTCGATGAAGTGGAGCGCGACCTTGGCCAGACCATCGAGCTGGTCCAGACGCAAATCAGCGATACTTTGCAGCATAATTTCGCGGCAAGAATGGCGAAGCTGGAAACCCAGAGCCAGGAAATCCACCAGATGCTCAAAGCCCTCCTGCCCATGCTGATGAACAAGGCTTCCTGAGCCCCCGCCGGCCTCTCGACAGGGGCAGCCGCTTTTCGTATGGACAGCAAGGGCGTTCATTTCTGATTTCGTCCGGACAAGAGTGCTATGGCGTCCAGCAGCAATTCCGGCAGTCCAGGGTTTGAGACCCACGGCAATGGTGGCGTATTGCGGCTCTCCCTGCATGGCCTGTGGACCGTCGCCCGTGCCCACGAGGCCGAGGCGATGGCGACCGCCATCAAGAAAACCACCGACTCAGCCAAAAATGTGGTGCTGGATGTCTCCGGCGTCGAGCGGATGGACACCGCCGGTGCGTGGCTGATTGACCGTGCCCGGCAGCGCCTGGTCACCAAAGGCTGCATTGCCAGCATCGAAGGCGCCCATGCCGAGCAGGTGCTGCTGCTCGAAAAGGCGAAGTTCCGCACCTTTGATCGCGGGCCAAAATCGGGACTGGTCTTCATCACCTTTCTGGCCGACATCGGAGCCGGCGTCATCGGCGCGCTGAAGGATTTTTTTGGCGGCATGGAGTTTCTGGGCCGTGTCGTCTCCGCCATGATCAATGTGATGTTTCACCCGGTAAAGTTTCGCGGCACCTCGATGGTCTATCATATTGAGAGCATTGCTTTCAGCTCGGTGCCGATCATTGCCCTGATCAACTTTCTGGTCGGCTGCATTGTGGCGCAACAGGGCATTTTCCAGTTGCAACGCTTTGGTGCCTCGGCCTTTGCGGTGGACTTGATCGGCATTCTGGTGCTGCGCGAACTGGCGGTGCTGCTCACCTCGATCATGATAGCCGGGCGCACCGGATCGGCGATCACAGCGGAAATCGGTTCGATGAAAATGCGCGAGGAGATTGACGCATTGCGTGTCATGGGGCTGGACCCGATTGAGGTGCTGATTGTGCCGCGCCTCCTCGCCCTGCTGGTTTCGCTCCCGCTGCTGACCTTCATTGCCGACATGGCCTCGATTTTCGGCGGCATGCTGGTGGGCTGGGCCTATGGCGGGCTCAGCCCGCAGGTTTTCATGTCGCGCCTGCAGGCGGCCATTTCGCTCAACACGTTTCTGGTGGGCCTCATCAAAGCGCCGTTCATGGCTCTGGTCATTGGCATTATTTCGTCGATCGAAGGGTTGGCGGTGAGCGGTTCGGCAGAATCGCTCGGCCGGCAAGTCACCAGTTCGGTGGTGAAATCGATCTTCATGGTGATCTTTGTCGATGGCATGTTCGCCATGTTCTTTGCCGCAATCAAATATTGACATGACCGACGCCCCCGTCCCGGAACCCGCAAAAGCGCCCGAAATCGCAGTCAAAGTGCGCGATCTCGTCGTCGGCTTTGGCAGCAAGCTGATCATGAACGGGCTGAACCTCGACATCCTGCGCGGCGAGGTGCTGGGCTTTGTCGGCGGTTCCGGCAGCGGCAAATCGGTGCTGACCCGCACCATCCTGGGCCTGGTGCAAAAACGCAGCGGCACCATTGAAGTGTTCGGGCAAGACCTTGACAAGCTGAGCCGGGCCGAGCATCGCGCCATCGAGCGCCGCTGGGGCGTGCTGTTCCAGCAGGGCGCGCTGTTTTCCGGCCTCACCGTCAAGCAGAACATCCAGGTGCCGATGCGCGAATAT
>JAYVYA010000236.1:0-4007 GCA_043784745.1 Hyphomicrobiales bacterium | reverse complement strand
CCGCCGGATAAAAATCAGGCGGCATGACGATGTTGACAGAAGCGTGGAACAGATGACCGTTGAAATCCTGCGAGATGACACCAAGATCGCGCAGGCGGGTCCGCGACCCGCCCTCCACCTTGTAGCCGGGAAAGGCACGGGCGGCGCGCAGGCCCTGCGCGGAACCCTTGCTGTCCCCAAACGCCGCGAAAAGGTCGAGCGCCTGCGTCACTTCCGCCGCCGTGCGGCCACTGGCAACCAGGGTGGCGCGCCGGGCGGGTGTGGCGGGCAGAAATTCCAGCGACGGGCCGTCGGGCGCGTCAATGCCGGACAATCCGTCGAGCTTGGCCAGATCGTCGCGCAAGCCAACCGCAATATTGACGCCCGGACCAACAGCCAGACGGTTCTCCAGCTCGACCAGCGGCTGCTCGAACCTGCCGCGGATTGCGACGATTTCCACCATCCGCATCATCTGGTTGACAGCACCCGCATTGGTGGCACCGGGCATCAGCACCCGCATCGGCATGCCGCCCTGCGGCGCGGGCGGGAGGGCCGGAATATCCTCCAGCGCATTTGCCCCCTGATCCGCCGCCGGAATCAGGAAGCCGGTCTGGGTAGCATCAATCTGGGTCCACAATTCATAGGTCGCCGAGAGCGAGCAATCGACGCGATGGCGCTGGCTGGCGACGAGGCGCAGCGAATTGAAGCCGGGTTTCAGCAAATCCGCCGGAATGTCATGGACCGACGCCAGCACCTTGTGCGGCGCGTCAATTTTGATCTCGCCAATCGAGACATCGTTGACCAGGATGGAGAGCTGCGAGGCTTCGGGCAGGTTTGACACCGCCGAAAGATAGCCCAGCTGGAATTTCAGCGGCTGCGCGGCCTGGGCGTTGGTCAGATAAACCGGCCATTCCGACGAGCTGATTTCACCGCCAAGCCGCAACCCCTGCGCATTATTGGGCAAATGCCGCAGCACCATGCCAGCCAGTGGCTGCGGCGTGGCGGCCGGAGGGCTGGCAGGCACTGCCGGGCGGGTTGCAAGCGGCTGGGGTGCGAGGGCTGGACCGGGGCCTGCGATGATGCCGGTTACAACGGGGTCGATAGTGTGGAAATGGGTGAGCGGCCAGGGCTGAAGCAGGCCCTGGCCGTGCACACCCATGCCTGGCGGGCAGAATGTGCCCGCAATCAAGAGTGCCAAAAGTCTGAATTGACGCATGATACTCAAATCCAACAACAAAACCAACGAATTACGCGGCGGGTCAGGCGGCATGCAGGGCAGCCGGCACTTTCACGTTATCCTGATGCAAGGGGGCAGCCGGCACTTTCAGGTTATCCTGATGCAAGGGGGCAGCCATTGCGTGCTGCAAGGCGGGTATGGGCGAAGCATTTTCCTGCGTTGCCGCCTTGACCTTTTCCGCCAGGGCTTTCAGCTCCAAAACAGCCGCATTGCCGATCTTGCCGGCCTGATGCTCCAGCCACAAGTAGCGGAAGGCCCGGACCGGCTCGGTAACGCCCCATTTGATGAACTGGGCCGAGCCCTGCCAGATGCTCTGGTGGGTGCGGCGGCGGTCAAGGAAGCGGACCAGCGCCTCGCCATCGCCATACATCAGGTCCGCGAGCACGAAATGCTGGGAAGGCTGCATCTCATGGAATTCGCAGGCATAAAGCGTGCCGCCATCCCTGTCCTCGGCACGCTTGACCAGCACATTGATGGTCTCGTCCTTCACCAGCGTGCCAATGGCCTTGATCGACAATTGCCCGATCACATCGGTGCCGGACCCGACCAGCAGGGTTGATTTGGCAGCGGTCAGCAGCGCGCAGCCGCCGGCCGAGACATTGATGATGTCCGTTTCCAATTCCATATTGCCGATTTTCAGGCGGCCCTGGCGCTGGATCGGCAGGCGGGGATGGCGGTCCGGCTGGGCCCGCTCGGCCACAGCACCCAGAGCCGCACCGGCGATGATCAGGTTGAACGTGTTCCACAGGCCCACTACCAGCATCAGGCTGTTGATGCCCGGCTCGAAAGCATAGCGAAAGGCGGCAGTCAGACCGGCGACAAACAGCAGGCCCCAGATGGCGAAGAACGGCCAGGACAATTCGGACAAATGATCATTGTCCAGCGTCAGGCCCTTGGCGGTGACGTTGAAGGTCGGCTTGCGCGGGTTCAGCACCACGGTGAAAATAGCCTTGGCGAGGAAAACGCCCTGGACATATTCATAGAGTTCGGAAATCCATGGCCAGCGCACGCGGCCATAGAGATAGTTCTGCAACATCAGGTTGACGATGATGTACATGCCGGTATAGGCGATGGTTTCATCGATATTCGAGACGAAAATTTTCGTATCCAGAAAGATGTACATCAGCGGCGCGAACATGAAGACGAGCCGGGGTAGCGGGAAGAACCAGAACGTCATGCTCGACAGGTAGGAAATCCGCTGCGTGAAGCTGAGGCCGCGCTTCAGTGCCGGATTTTTCAGCATCAGGATCTGGAACATGCCCTGGCACCAGCGGGAACGCTGGCCAATGAACGAGGTGAAGGTTTCCGGCTGCAGCCCGGCGATCAGCGGCTTGTCGACAAACACGCTGTGCCAGCCATTGCCGTGCAGCTCAAACGCGGTCTCGCAATCTTCGGTGATAGTGATGCCGGAAAAGCCGCCGGTGGTTTCCAGCGCGGTGCGGCGCAAAACCGCCGCCGAGCCGCAGAAGAACGAGGCATCCCACTTGTCCAGCCCGCGCTGGGTCAGGGAATAGAACATTTCGTTCTCGGACGGCATCCGGTCAAAGGTTTTCAGGTTCTTCTCAATCGGGTCCGGATTGAGGAAAATGTGCGGCGTCTGCACCAGGAACAGCTTGGGGTCGAGGCCGAAATGCCCGACAGTCTCGCGCAAAAAATTGCGGAACGGCGCGTGGTCGGCGTCAAACACGACAATCAGCTCGCCGGTCGATACCTTCAGGCCGTTGTTCATGTTACCGGCCTTGGCGTGCTCGTTCTTCTCGCGCGTCAGGTATTTTGCGCCCATTTTCAGGCACAGCAATTGCAAATCAGTGTAGCGCTGCAAGGCGGCGGCGGCTTTTTCCGGGTTCTTGTCATTGCGCTTCTGAATGGTGCCGCCATCGTCCAGCAGCCACACAGTCAGCTTTTTGGCCGGATAATCCATGGATTTGGCAGCGGCGATCGTCGTCGCAAGGATGCCCTCGTCCTCGTTGTAGGACGGGATGAACACATCGACGGTGGGCAGATTGTCATCTTCCTCGCGCGGCAGGGTTTTGCGGCGCAGCGGATCGACATTGATGACCAGGCTGATCACCAGGATCAGCACGCAATAGATTTCCGCCAGGAACAGGACAATGCCGGGCACCAGATCGAACGGATCAGACAGCGGCGGCAAGGTGCTGGTGCTGCGCCAGAAAATATAGCGCACCACGACAACCGAGCTGAAACCAAGAAACAGCTGGCGGCCCCAGTCGCCCCGGCCCAGCTTCCATGTCACGATCATGGCAAAAATCACTGCGGTGCTCAACGCGAACTGGGCGTCGACGCTGACAGGCTGCGTCAGCAGCAACAGCGCCACCGCGCCGCACCCCGCCCACAACCCAAACCGCAAGCCCTTCAGCATCAAAAAATTCCCTGCTTTACCTAATTGCACCCTGCGTGATATTGGTTAAGGAAAAAATTATTAGTATAAATCAATAAAAAGTATGGTTAATTATTTGGTAAAATATGTTTATATGAAAAAATGTAGCGTTAAAGATTGCCATATTTGCAATTAAACGTAACGGTATTGCACCGCAATGGCTGATTTGTATTGTTTTACAATTCTAACACCTGAAACACATCGGTTTTATCAGCTTAAAAGAAGAGCAACCAGCGCCCCCGTTGACGATCCCGGCGGGGTGATCGGGAATGGCTATGGTGGCGCAAGCAGTGTTGACGCGCCTAGCAGCCTGTCGGACTGACGTCTGGCGTTTTATTTATCGTTTGGGCGCGCCGTTATCGTATTGCCGGGGTGACTTTTCGGCCTGCGGGT
>JAYVYA010000235.1:0-13638 GCA_043784745.1 Hyphomicrobiales bacterium | reverse complement strand
CATGGTTGTCCTGGTCGGTCATGTCCTGCCCGACGCCACGCGCGCCGACGATGCGCCCCGCCGCGTCGTACAGAGGCGCGGCGGCAAAGCTCATGCAGACGAACTGCCCTCCCGCCGCCCGCAGCCAGCCGCGCCGCCGCCGCACCGCCCCCTGCGGCCGGAACGGGTTGAACCCCGCCTCGGACGCATCGGCCAGCAGCAATTCGGCCGGCTGGCCCAGCAGCGCAAAGTCGCCGGCGCCGAGGCCTTCCGCCGAGGCTGCAGTGATGCGCAGGTTTTTCGGGCTGGCGAGGAATTTGGCCAGGGCATTGCCAATGTCCCGGGCGGCTGGCGCATCGCCCAGCAGGGCAGGCACCATGGCAGAGGCTCCGGCTATCATCATCTTCCGGGTTTCATCAGGCGATTTTTTGGCTTTCAGCGCCTGGGCGGCGATGGCCTTGTCAACCAGTCCGTCATTGGTGAAGCTGATGTCGAGTTTTTTGGCCAGCGCGCCAATGCCGGCTGCCAGCGCCACCGAGCTGTCGGCAGAAAACACGTCCTTTGTAACATTGCCGAGCGTTGCTGCCAGTTTCAGGCTGCCCATGCCGGGGTTTTGCAGGGAAAGGTTCTTGAGCGACAATTCGTTGGCCGCTTCATTCCAGCCAATGTCGAGTTTTGAAGAGAAATCGACGCCCTTGTAGCCCAGCGCCGCAAACTCTTTCATGTCGGGCTGGCCGAGCATGGCGCTCATGTCCATGACAAAATGGTCAAAGGTCAGGCTGGCATTGGTGGGAATGCCGCCAATGAAGCCGCTCCCGTCATATCCGAGACCGCCGATCTGAAACGCATAGCGCTTGCCGTTGCCGACATTGCCAGGCTGGCCTTCCTGTGCGGGCACATCAAAGCTGATATTGCTGAAGCCGATGTGGTCGATTGTTGGCACAAAACCCCTGGCCACCGCCGGATCATTCAGTGCACTGGTGCCATTGGCGGCAAAGGCATCGGCAAGGGCTAGCGCCGGGCGCAGGTCCAGTCCGCGCAGGGCGAAACTGCCCAGCGTCATCTTGCCGTCATCGGCGGCAAATTCCGCATTTTCATAGGCCATTCCGGCCAGCCTTCCAGCGGCAAAGCCGTCGATGCCGAAACGGCCAAGCTTGAAATTAAACTTCTTGCCCTGATCCTGAACGGAAACGGTGAAATCGCGAATCTCCACCGCCCCCAATTCGATACTGCGGATCATGTCGGCATATGCGGCGGCCATGGGCTGAATTTGCTCGCCCGACGGCGGCGAGTCGCTGGACAGGGCGCTGAACTTGCTCATCGCGTCCATGTAGGGCACCGCCATGGCGCGGCCCTTGATTGCCCCGCCCGACAGGCGGCCCACGCTGATGCTGGCATCGGGCAGGCCGCTGAGGCTGATGCCATCTGCCGAAAAGCTGTCATACATCGGCAGCAGCGGCTCGTTGGCATCGGTGCGGGCCTGGGTCATCACCCGGGTGGTCTGGACCAGATCGAAGTTCTTCACCTCGCTATTGGGGATTTTGACCGATATCGCCGGGCCATTCGGGTCTTTGACCGCAATTTCCGTCATCGCCACGCTGGCCGCGCCGATTTTGCCTTTGACGATGTTGACGAGGCGCACATCCTTGTAGGCAATGGTTTCGCTGATTTTGCCGAGCTGCACTGTCGCAATGATTTCCGGAGTGGAAATAGCGGCGGCATTCAGGGCTGCAAAACGTTCCGCCGCCGGTTTGGCACTGGCGGGGTCCAGCAGGGCTGTCAAATCGGCCCCGCTCATGCTGGTGCCGGAAGCTTCCAGATGGGCGATTTTATAGGTCACCGGCCCGGCTGCAATCACCAGATTGTCTGCGCTGGCTGCACCGTCCAGCGCCATGGCCGGGGTCACGAGAGCCAACCCGCCGCTGCGGGCGGGCAGGGTCAGGCTTTCCGCCTGAAGGCTGAAGCCGCTGCCCTTGACCGATACATTGCCGAGCACCACTCGCCCGTTCCACAAATCGGTGGCGACAGACCCGGCGCTGGCACCCGGCAGCGCCGCAATCTGCGCCGCAATTTCGCGGTTGGCGAAGGAAATGGCGGCACTGTTGATGCACAGGGCCGACAGAGCTACCCCGCCGAGCAGGCAGGAAGCCGCGACAAATTTTCTGTTCTGAATGCGCATAAAATTCTCCGCGTCACGATTGGCTTGGGTCGGTGGCTTGTGCATCCGTCTGGCGGCGCAACTGGCTGCATTTGCACTCAATTGCGCCAGAGGTTCAAGACACCAGCCTAAAAATAATTGGGAGACCGCGCAAGGCGGTGAATCAAACCGAAAAGCTGGTGCCGCAGCCACACGAAGCGGTGGCATTGGGATTGCTGATCTTGAACGACTGGCCGATCAGGTCATCGACGAAATCAATGCTGGAGCCGTGCAGGAAGCCGAGCGAAACCGGATCAATCAGCACCACCGCACCCTCGCGCTCCAGCGCCAGATCATCGTCGGCGCGGCTGGTTTCAATGTCAAAGGCATATTGGAAGCCCGAGCATCCCCCGCCATTCACGGCCACCCGCAGCATCGAACCCTCCGGCTCTCTGGCCAGAATATGGGCCACACGGCGGGCGGCGCGCTCGGTTATGGCGACATCGGGTGCGGCAGCGGCAGTTTGGATCATGGCAGGCAACTCCTGACGCGTGCAAGCCAAAGCACTTGCGCCGCGTCGTTAAGTTCAAGATAAGCTTGTCGGGGCCGAAATTCAATCAGGCTGTGCCTGGCCTGGCAGCGGAGCCAAAATGTTTGCGCGGCAACTGACACTGGCACCTTTCGCCTGCCTCGCCAGCCAGACGCGCGGGCGGCTGATGCCCGAGCCGTTTTCGCCCACCCGCAGCGATTTCCAGCGCGACCGTGACCGTGTCGTGCATTGCACCGCTTTCCGCCGCTTGGCCCATAAAACCCAAGTGTTTGTGCCACATGAGGGCGACCATTTTCGCACCCGCCTGACCCATACGATTGAGGTGGCCCAAATCGCCCGCGCCCTGGCCCGCGCCCTGGGGCTGGATGAAGATCTGGCCGAAGCGCTGGCGCTGGCCCATGATCTGGGCCACCCGCCCTTTGGCCATGCGGGCGAGGATGTGCTGGATGAATGCCTCGCCAGCGTCGGCGGCTTTGACCATAACGCCCAGGCGCTGCGCATCGTCACCAAACTGGAGCGGCGCTATGCCGGGTTTGACGGGCTGAACCTGACCTGGGAGACGCTGGAAGGCCTCGTCAAGCACAATGGCCCGCTGTTGCTCAGGGATGGCCGGCCGGTGCCGCACTATGCCGCGCGGGGCCTGCCGGGTGCCTTTGCGGAACAGGAAGCCCGCTGGAGCCTTGAACTGGCCGAATATGCCAGCGCCGAAGCGCAAGCTGCCGCCATTGCCGATGACATCGCCTATAATGCCCACGATATTGACGATGGCTTGCGCGCCGGGCTGTTTGAACTGGCGGACCTTGTCGAAGTGGATTTTCTGGCCGGATTGCTGGAGGAGATCGCGGCAAAGCACCCTGGTCTGGAGCGCGGACGCACCATTCACGAACTGGGCCGCCGGGTGATCACCCGGCTGGTCGAAGATGTGATTGCCGAGAGTTTTGCCCGGCTGGCGGCCATGGCCAGCGTGGGGCAGGTTCGCGCCAGCCAGCGCGCCCAGGTCGCGTTTTCGCCCGCGATGGCGCTGGCGGAAAAGGCCATCAAGGGGTTTCTCCATCCCCGGATGTACCGCCATGCCCGCGTCATGAAAGTGCGCGGCGAGGCGGCGGGCGTGCTGCAGGCGCTGTTTGCCTGCTATGTCGCCGCGCCCGAAAAAATGCCGGGAGAATGGTCGGGCGCGGCGCTGGCCAAGACCGGCGGCGAGCCAGGCAAGGTGCTGCGGCTGATTGGGGACTACATGGCCGGGATGACCGACCGTTACGCCATTGGCGAATATGCCCGGCTGATAGGGCCGCCGCCGCCGTTGCGGTGAGTCACTCTTTACCCATATACCCCCGCACGATTTCCGCCATCCGCCCGGCATCCGTGCCGTGCGGGATCAGGGTGCGGAACCTGCCATCCGGCCCCATCAGATATTTCAGCGAGGAATGATCGACAATGTAATTGTTCTGGTCCTTCGCCGCTTCCGGGGGCTGAAATTTTCGGCGGTGGACGCGGTAGGCTTTGGCCAGCGCGGCAATCTCACCCTCGGTCCCGCTCAGCCCGGTCAGTCCGGGCGAGAAACTTGCGGCATATTCAGCCATGATGGCGGGGCTGTCGCGCTCCGGGTCCACCGTGATGAACAGCATCTGAAGCCTTGCCGCGTTGCCGCCCAGCAGCTTTTCCACTTCCGCCATCACCAGCAAATCGTCCGGGCAGACATCCGGGCAATGGGTGTAGCCGAAATAGACCAGCATGAATTTGCCGCGAAAATCGGTGTCGCTAATCCTCTTTCCGCCCCCTGTCGTGAGGGTGAACGGACCGCCAAAGCGCCCGGCCAGCGGATCATCCTCCGCACAGGCCGGAAAGGCCAGCGCGGAGGCGGCAAAGGCCAGCAGGGTGCGGCGGTCAAACATCACAGCCGCGCCTATTGCGGCTTGGGGACAAGGCCGGGAATGCCAAGAATCCCGTCCTTGGCGATAATGGACTTCACCAGCGGATCATTGCGCATCCATTCTTCAAAGGCCCCATGGGCGGCGGTCCATTGTTTCTCGAATGCGTCGGAGGCCGCAAACTCGCCAGCGGGCGTGGTGCGGATGCCCTGCACGAAATACAGCGTCAGTTTTGGGTTCTCGACCAGCAGGCCATCGACAAACACGCTCTTGCCGCAATAGGGCAAAAGGTCGAAGGAGGGGCCGGCAAATAGCGTCGCCGCTTTCACCGCCGGGCGCAGCTTGCCATCCTTGGTCAACAGGCCAAACTGGCGTTTGCCGTCGCCGCAATTGGCCGGACAGGTGCCGCCGATTTCGCAGGCGAGATCAACCACCCTGGCCGCGAACGAGACGACTGTTTCATTGTCTGCCCCGACGCCCTCCCCGGCGCGGGCGGCGGGGGACAGGGCGAGGGCTGCGGCCAAAGCGGCGGTGGAGAGCACAAGATTGCGCATGTCGATCAACTCCCAAATGGCGTTACGCCGTTTTCTTCATGTGTGAGGTTAACCACGCCCTTGTCATCGGCTACCTTGCTGACGAAAAGATATTTGGTGCCGTCACGCTCGATCATTTCCCCGTCCACAGTCACTTCATGGGTCATGATGGTCACCAGTTTGGGATTGGTGACATTGGCCTCGTCATCCTCGATTTTCAGCACCATGTAATAATTGCCTTGGGCGTCCTTGATGCTGACGGGAATACCGCCGACGGCGCACCACACGGCGCACTGGTGATGGGCGGTTCCCGCCGCAAACATGATGCCGGTGACCGAGCAGAACGTGTCCACCAGTTCGCCCTTGATGGTGACGCGCTGCCCCGCTGCGGAGGCCGCCAGTGGCAGGAGCGCCAGCAGGAACGCCCCGGATATCAACAATCGCCGCATGTATCTCTCCCACATCGAAATGTTGGATAAGACTAGCCCTAAAGCCGCGCACGTCCTTATCAAACAAGTGTGAGCGGGTTTTGACCGGAGCAGGCTTTTCCGTTACCGCAGGGCATCCTGAGGAGCAAAACGGACATTATGAACATTTTCAGCGAATTTCACGCCCGCATTGCCGTCCTCCTGCAAGGCATCATTGCCGATGGCCGCCTCCCCGCCAGCCTTGACATGCAGCGTTTTGTGGTCGAGCCGCCGCGTGATGCCAGCCATGGCGATCTCTCCGCCAATGCCGCCATGGTATTTGCCAGGGAGACCAAACCGCATTTTGCCAATGCGCGCCAGCTCGCCACCGAAATCGCACTGGGTCTGGCGCAGATGGCGGATGTCGACCAGGCCGAGGTGGCCGGGCCCGGCTTCATCAACATCCGGCTAAAACCTTTGGTCTGGCAGAATGTGGTGCGGGCCGTTCTGGCGCAGGGGCCAGCCTTTGGCCGTGCGCCTGCCCGCAGCGAGAAAATCAACGTCGAATATGTCTCGGCCAATCCCACCGGCCCGATGCATGTCGGCCATGGCCGGGGCGCGGTATTTGGCGATGCGCTGGCCGCGCTGCTGGAATTTGGCGGCTATGAGGTGTGCCGCGAATATTACATCAACGATGCCGGGGCGCAGGTCGATGTGCTGGCGCGCTCGGCCTGTTTGCGCATGCGCGAGGCCTTGGGCGAGGATATTGGTGCCATTCCCGAGGGATTGTATCCCGGCGATTATTTGAAAGACGCCGGCGCGGCGCTGGCCAAGGAATTTGGCTCCAGCCTTTTGGGCAAGCCGGAAAGCCAGTGGCTGGCCCCGGTGCGCGAGCGCGCCATTGCCGCGATGATGGCGATGATCCGCGAAGATCTGGCAGCGCTGAACATCACGCACGACGTGTTTTTCTCCGAAAAATCGCTGCAGGTGGAGGAGGGCAATGGCAGCGCCGTCTCCCGCGCCATTGACGATTTGCGGGCGCGCGGCCTGATCTACGAGGGACGCCTGCCGCCGCCCAAAGGCCAGGTGGACGAGGACTGGGAGGACCGCGAGCAAACGCTGTTTGCCGCCACCCGGTTTGGCGATGATGTCGATCGCCCGTTGCTGAAATCGGACGGCGGCTACACCTATTTTGCCAGCGACATTGCCTATCACCGCTCCAAATTCCTGCGCGGCTTTGCCATTATGATTGACATCTGGGGGGCCGACCATGGCGGCTATGTCAAGCGGATGCAGGCCGCCGTCAAGGCAATCTCCGGTGGCAAGGCCGTGCTGGACGTCAAGCTGTGCCAGCTGGTGAAGTTGATGCGTTTGGGCGAGCCGGTGAAAATGTCAAAACGCTCGGGCGATTTTGTCACCTTGCGCGAGGTCGTCGATGAGGTCGGCGTTGATGCCGTGCGCTTCATCATGCTGTTCCGAAAGAATGACGCGCCGCTGGAATTCGACCTCGCCAAAGTCATCGAGCAATCGAAGGAAAACCCGGTTTTCTATGTCCAGTATGCTCATGCCCGCGCCAGTTCGGTGTTCCGCCAGGCGCAACTGGCCTTTCCCGATCTGGTCATTTCCGGTGCGGGGCTGGCCAGTGCCGATCTGTCCCTGCTGGAAGATGCGGGGGAGCTGGCGCTAGTCAAGGCCATTGCCGCCTGGCCAAGGCTGGTGGAGCAGGCGGGACTGGCGCATGAGCCGCACCGGGTGGCGTTTTTCCTGTATGATTTGGCCGCCCAATTTCATTCGCAGTGGAATCATGGTAAAGAATCACCTCACTTACGGTTTATTAATCAAGAAAGGCGAGAGTTGAGCCAGGCAAGACTGGCACTGGTATTTTCCTTAACCAGTGTGCTTTCGGCAGGGCTTTCCATTCTGGGTGTCAGTGCTCCCGTGGAAATGCGTTGAATCGCTTGGTTTTGGCCGTAATTTCGGCCTGAATGAAGCGCAACTACAATTTTTCGCAATTCCCGGTTTTAGGGGCAGGGCGGAGCGTGCCGCTGCGTTAACGAGGTTTCAAATGGTTGAAAGTGCAAGCTTCAAGCACCCGGTAGTCGATCTCGACGAGTTCGAGCGGCGTTTGCGCGGGCCGGACACTTCCTCGCGCTCGCCTCAGGATGATCCGCTGGCAGAACTGGCGCGGCTGGTCAATGGCGAAGGCCTGCAGTCTGGCAATGATCCGGTTGCGGCAGTTTTCGGCAAGGCCCAGACGCGGCCCGGTGCCGAAGCGGGCAAGAGCAACAGCTCTGTCGTCAAAATGCCCCGTGCCACCTGGGACCGGGTTGAGCCGGGATTTGCCGCACAGCCCGCCCCACCGCAACCCAACGGTGCCGCCGCGTTGCAGGAGAGCCTGCGCGGTTCCCTTCATCCTGAAGATGCGCAATCAGTCTTTGAGCGCGAGATGCGCGAGATTCACGCCCGGTTTGATGCGCCGCCGGCTTTTGCGCCGGCAGACGCAGCATTTGGCTCGCCATTGCCAGCGGCGGATTTTGAGGCTGTCGAAGCCCCCCCGCATGAATTTGCAGCCGGGCTGGACGATGTGTCGCATCCAGATCACGCTGCGCCGCAGGGTGCCGGTTTGGCGGATGCAGGCCATTACTCCGACGACGCGGCCAGCCAAGGCTGGCGTGATGTGCCGCCCGCCGAGGCGGCAGCGGCCAATTCCCGCCAGCGCCCGCAGCGCCGTCCGGTCATGATCATGAGCCTGATTGCCGTAGCAGGGCTGTCCTTGGTTGGCGGCACGTTTGCATGGCGGGCCAACAGCGCTTCCGGCCCCAAGAATATTGCCATCATCAAGGCACCCGACGGCCCCGCCAAAGTGGCCGCCAATGTGGTGGACGGCACAATTGTGGCGAACCAGGATGCGTCGATCCTCGACAAGGTTGCCGACGCCAAGGTCAAGACGGCGGGGCCGACCCGCGTAGCCACGCTGGATGAACAGCCGGTGGACCTTAATCTGGCACCCAAAGCGCCGCCGCCGCCAGCCCAGCTGGTTCAGCCCGTGGTCAAGGCACTGGTGCCGCCCCCGCCCGAGGCTGCGCCGGAAAACCCCTTCGGTCCGCCCAAAAGGGTCAAGACTGTTTCGGTCCGCCCCGACGGCTCCGTCGTCCCGGCACCAGTGCCCGATCCGGTCGCCGTCGCTCCGCAAGCCAGTGTTCCGGCTCTGGTGGCGCGTCCTGTAACGGCCAATCCGCTGATCACGACCCCCTCGCTGGCCCCGGCAACGCCGCCCGCCAAGCCCAAGGCTACCGTCCGTGTCGTAGCCCCGGCCAAGCCGGATATTAAATCTGTTGCGGCTCCGGCGGCGGTGGATGATCCCAATGCGCCGCTCCAGCTTGGCGCTTCCGCCGCCACGCCAAAGGCGGCCCGGGTAAAGCTGGCTGATACCACCGCCAGCACCGGCAATCCGGACAGGGCCAGTGGCGGCAAGTTTGCCGTTCAGCTGGCGGCTCCCAACAGCGAGCAGGATGCCAAGGATGCCTCGTCCCGCCTGCGCAAGCAGTTTGCGTCGGAACTGGAGGGTCACCAGCCCTCGATCCACCCCGGCACCAATTCAGGCCGCTCGGTGTTCCGGGTGCGGATTGCCAATATGTCGAAAGACAGCGCCACCGCCTTGTGCGAAAAACTCAAGGCCAGCGGCGGCAATTGCTTCGTGGCCGGCAACTAGCCTGAAAGCGCGGGTTTGACATGAGCCAGCGTGCCTTTGTTTGCGGCTGTGCCGGGCTGGCGCTGTCTGCGGCTGACGTGGATTTCATCAAGTCCGCCCAGCCGTGGGGGCTGATCCTGTTCAGGCGCAATGTGGAAACGCCGCAGCAAGTGGCCCGGCTGGTCCGGCATTTCCGCGAAATCACCGGGCGCGCCCACGCGCCGGTGCTGATTGACCAGGAAGGCGGGCGCGTCCAGCGCCTCAACCTGCCGCATTGGCGGTCTTATGCCAATGCCCGGCAGCTGGCGGCCTGCGGGCGCAAGGCCGTGATGCTCTCCACCCGCCTGATGGCGCATGACCTGGCCCTGCTCGGGATCAATATTGATTGCCTGCCGGTGCTGGATGTGCCGGTAGCGGGCGGCCATGAGGTGATTGGCAACCGCGCCTATTCGCTGGATAGCGGGGAAGTGGCGCATCTGGGCCGCGCCGCAGCGCAAGCGCTGATCGCAGGCGGCGTGCTCCCGGTAATGAAGCATATCCCCGGCCATGGCCGCGCCGGGCTCGACACGCATCTGGCGCTTCCCGTCGTCGCCGAAAGCCGGGCCGTGCTGGAAGCCAGCGATTTTGCCCCGTTCCGCGCCTGCCGCGATTTGCCGATGGCGATGACCGCGCATGTCGTGTTCTCCAGCATCGATCCCGAAAACCCGGCCACGCTGTCGGCCAAGGTGATCCAGGACATCGTGCGCGGCCATATCGGCTTTGACGGCCTGCTCATGAGCGATGATGTGTCGATGAAGGCCCTGTCCGGCACTTTTCAGGAAAAAACCACCCGCCTGTTTGCCGCAGGCTGCGATATCGCCCTGCATTGCAGCGGCGTCATTGCCGAGGCCGAAGAGGTTGCTGCCGCAACTCCCGTGCTGGCGGGCCGCGCTTTGCAGCGGGCAGAAGCCGCCATGGCACTTCTGAAAGCGCCGCAATCGTTCGATCCTGTGGACGCCGCGCGCAAACTGGCCGCAATGCTTGCAGTGACCGCCTGAAGCGCACATTCTGTTGTGGCACCGGCCTAAACCGGCTGGCACAGAGTGATTCGCGTGACCCTGAGCGACGAGTTTGACGTTGACCTGCCCGAAAAGGGCGTGTCCGAACCAGCCTTCCTTGTCGATCTCGACGGGTTTGAAGGCCCGCTCGACCTGTTGCTGGAACTGGCGCGGCGGCAAAAGGTCGATTTGCACAAAATCTCCATTCTGGCTCTGGCCGAGCAATATCTGGCCTTTGTCGAAATGGCCCGGCAGGTGCGGCTGGAACTGGCGGCTGATTATCTGGTAATGGCGGCGTGGCTGGCCTATCTCAAATCCCGCCTGCTGCTTCCCTCGCCGCCGGGCGCGGACGAGCCCGATGCCGCAAGCCTCGCCGCTGCCCTGGCCCATCGCCTGCGCCGTCTGGAAGCCATCCGCCGCGCCGCCGCGCTGCTGATGGAGCGCCCGAGGCAGGGCCGCGATTTTTTCACGCGGGGGGCACCCGAAATCATTGCCGCATCCGCCGCGCCTGTGTGGCAGGCCAGCCTGTATGACCTGTTGTCGGCCTATGCCAGCCAGCGCCAGAAGCAGGCTTTGTCGCATGTCACCCTGCACCGCCGCGTGGTCTGGTCGATTGCGCAGGCGCGCCTGGCCATCGAGGCTTTTGCGGGAGTGGAGCTGGACTGGTCGGTGCTGGACAACTTTTTGGCACGCTATTTCACTTCGCCGCAATTGCGCCGCACCATTCGCGCCTCCTCGTTCTCTGCCTCGCTGGAAATGGTGCGCGAAGGCCGGATTGAATTGCGCCAGGACCGGGCCTTTGCCCCGCTCTGGATCAAGGGAAAAGCCCCAATGCCGGGCGCACCGCAAGGGATCACCGCCGCATGAGCCAGGCCGCCCGCCGGACGGAATGGGAAACACCCGATGCCGAAGCGTTTCGGCAGGCAGTGCGCGTTGCCGAAGCGCTGCTGTTTGCCGCAGGCGAGCCGGTGACCGAAACAGCTTTGGCCGCGCGCCTGCCCGACGGCATTGCTCTGGCCGATGTGCTCGGCGCGCTGCGGCGTGACTATGCGCCGCGCGGGTTCCAGCTGGTGCGGGTCGACAAGGCCTGGCTGTTCCGCACGGCGGAGGACCTTGGCTGGCTGTTTGCCAAAGATGCCGCGCAACCCAAAAAACTGTCGCGCGCCGCAATCGAAACCCTGGCCATCATCGCCTATCACCAGCCAGTGACGCGGGCCGAGATTGAGGAAATTCGGGGTGTCGCCATTTCGCGTGGCACGCTGGACGTGCTGATGGAGACCGAATGGGTCCGCCTGCGCGGCCGCCGCCGCACGCCAGGCCGCCCGGTGACCTATGGCACCACCCCCGGTTTCCTCGCCAATTTCGGCCTCGAAGGCATTGGCGATTTGCCGGGGCTGGATGAACTCAAGGGGGCCGGCCTGTTTGACGGTCGCCTGCCCAAAGGCTTTGGCGTGCCCCAGCCCAATGACGATACCGCGCTCAGCGAGGACGAAGAACCTCTCGACAGCCCGTTTGACGAAGGCGCGCTGGATTTGGGGCCAGAGCCGCCAGCCAATGCATGACCCCGTGCACGACGGGTTCACAGCGTTCTTGTTTTTATCGTGCGCGGCGCTTAAGTCTGTAGGCAAGCGCCTGGCGCGAACCATCCGGATCAAAGGGGTAGGACAATGGGAAGCTTGAGCATTTGGCACTGGCTGATTTTTGGCGCGGTTGCGTTGCTGCTGTTTGGCGGCAAGGGCAAAATCTCCGACATTATGGGTGATGTCGCCAAGGGCATCAAATCCTTCAAGAAAGGCATGTCGGACGACGACGCGGCTCCGGCAGCGGGCGACAGCGTCAAGACGCTCGACATTGCCGTGCCCGCCAGCGCCGACAAGGCCTCCGAGGCCCGCAAAGTCAGCTAGCAGCGCTGGCGGCACCGGCAAATTGTGGATCTGCGGGGCCGCGTGCGCCGCCATGGCCTGTTGAGACCCCGGCATGTTTGATTTTGATGCGAGCAAGTTTGTCATCGTTGGCATTATTGCTCTGATTTTCATTGGCCCGAAGGAACTGCCCGGCGTGCTGCGCCAGGTTGGCCAGTTCGTCGGCAAAATGCGCCGGATGGCCGCTGAATTTCAGGGCCAGTTCATGGATGCCATGAAGGAAGCCGATGTCGCCAATATCAGGGAAGACCTGACCAAGCTGAAGGATTCGACCAGTCTGGCGGTCGATTTCAATCCGGTGGCCGACATCAAGAATTCGATTGAGCAAGCGGTAACGCCTGCGCCCGTCGTCCCCGTCGTCGCCATGGACTTGCCGCCGGTGCCCGAAGTGCCCGGGCCGGTGTTTTCGGCGGCAAATGCACAAGCCCCGGTTAAAAAGGCGCGCGCGCGGGGCAAAGGGGTGGGTGAGCCGGAAGCCGTCGCCCCCGCCAGGAAATTTCAGGCCAGACGCGCCAAAACCGCAGCCTCTGCAGCCTCAAAAGAAAAGCAGGCGTAACCGGCCATGGCAAAATTGTCGCTGCTGCCCAAACAGAATGCCGGCACCGAGGCGGACATTGAAGCGACCAAAGCGCCGCTGATGGAGCATTTGATTGAGCTGCGCTCGCGGCTGGTCAATTCGCTCATCGCTTTTGTGGTGATGTTTCTGGTGTTTTTCTATTTTTCCAAGGAAATATACAATATTCTGGTGGAACCCTATGCCCGCGTCGCCGGACCCGATGCGCGGCTGATTTATACCGCGCCGCAGGAATATTTTTTCACCCAGATGAAGGTCGGCATGTTTGCCGCCGCCTATGTCTCCTGCCCGTTCATTTTCTACCAGATTTACCAGTTTGTCGCGCCCGGCCTCTACAAGAAGGAGCGCAACGCCTTTTGGCCCTACCTGATTGCGACGCCGGTGTTTTTCGCTCTGGGCGCGCTGCTGGTCTATTTTGTGGTGCTGCCCAATCTGCTGACTTTTTTCATTGGCATGCAGGTGGCCAAGGAGCCGGGCAGGGCGCAGATTGAACTTCTGCCGCGCGTGTCAGAATATCTCGGCCTGATCATGACACTGATTTTCGCCTTCGGCATTACCTTCCAGATGCCGGTGGTGCTGACCTTGCTGGGCAATGTCGGGCTGATCTCGTCCGATTTTCTCCTCAAGCAATGGCGCTACGCCACCGTCATCGTCGTTGCCATTGCCGGTGTGCTGACCCCGCCCGACCTGTTCTCCATGCTCGCCCTGGCGGTGCCCGCCATGGGTCTCTACGGCGCGTCAATCTTGTCGGTGCGCTGGCTGGAGCAGCGGCGGGTGGCGGTGGCGGACAAGCCCTGACCGGACCGCGCACTTCCAGTGCGCCCTTGCGTGCAGGCAAACCTGCCCAGCGCGCGGATCAGGACATGCCCCATCTCGGGCTCCGGCCGCACATGGTCGCGCGTCAAACAGGTCAGCCGCGTGCCGGCAAAGCGCCACGCCC
>JAYVYA010000234.1:0-11848 GCA_043784745.1 Hyphomicrobiales bacterium | reverse complement strand
ATTGCCGTGCTGGAAAAGGGCTGGATTGGCGGCGGCAATGTCGGGCGCAACACGACGATTGTGCGCTCCAACTACCTGTTGCCGGGCAACATCCCGTTCTACGAGCATTCGCTGAAACTGTGGGAAAATCTGGAGCAGGACCTGAATTACAATGTGATGATGAGCCAGCGCGGCGTGCTCAACCTCATCCATTCCGACAGCCAGCGCGATGCGGCGGCGCGGCGCGGCAATGCGCTGTTGCTGCATGGCGTGCCGATGGAGCTGCTGGACACGGAAGCGGTGCGCAAACTCGCGCCTTACCTGAATTTTGACCATGCCCGCTTCCCGATCAAGGGCGGCCTGCTGCAAAAGCGCGGTGGCACGGCGCGGCATGATGCGGTGGCCTGGGGCTTTGCCCGCGCGGCGGACCGGCGCGGGGTCGATATCATCCAGAATTGCGAAGTCACGGGTTTTCGCATGGACAAGGGCCGGGTCAGCGGGGTGGAGACCTCGCGCGGATTTATTGGGGCGCGGCGGATTGGCATGGCGGTGGCGGGGTCCAGCTCGCGCGTCGCGCAGATGGCGGGGCTGCGCCTGCCGATGGAAAGCCATGTGCTGCAGGCTTTTGTGACGGAAGGGGTCAAGCCGCTGATCCATCAGGTGATTACCTTCGGAGCCGGGCATTTCTATATCAGCCAGTCGGACAAGGGCGGGCTGGTGTTTGGTGCCTCGCTCGATGGCTATAACAGCTACGCCCAGCGCGGCAATCTGCCCATGGTGGAAGAGACCATCGAGGAAGGCATGGCGCTGATGCCAATGCTGGGCCGCCTGCGCCTGCTGCGCCATTGGGGCGGCATCATGGACATGTCGATGGATGGCTCGCCGATTATCGACCGGACGCCGGTGCAGGGGCTGTATCTCAACGCAGGCTGGTGCTATGGTGGCTTCAAGGCCACGCCCGCCTCCGGCTTCTGTTTTGCCCATCTGATGGCGCGCGACGAGCCGCACGAACTGGCCCGCGCCTACCGCCTGAACCGTTTTGAAACCGGGCATCTGATCGACGAAAAAGGGGCTGGCCCCTACCCGCCGCTGCAATAGGTTTTGACATGCGCCTCAACTGCCCGTTTTGCGGCAACCGCGACAGCCACGAGTTTGTCTACCACGGCGACGCCGGTGTGACCCGCCCGGCGGACGGCGATGCATCGGCCTTCCATGCCTATGCCTGTATCCGCGAAAATCCGGCCGGGCCGCACAGGGAATTGTGGGTTCATGCAGGCGGGTGCCGCAGCTGGCTGGAAGTGGTGCGCGATACGCGCACGCATGAGATTGGGGCGGTGCGGTTTGCCGGGGCGGTTTGAGGATCAGGTCATGACGGGAGAAAACGATACGCTGGCGCAGTTGTCGGAACGCGGATCAGGCTTGCCTGCCCCGGCTGGCCTGGTTGCGCTCTATCACCGCGCCTTCAGGGATTTTGGCCTGCAAGCCCTGTGGAACCGCCAGCCGAGTGCCCATCCCACCGTCGCGCAGGTGCTTGCCACGGGTGAAACTTTGCGGCGGGAGGGGAACATGCGTTCCCGTCATCTGGCTGCCGAAATCGAGCAGGCCTGCCGTGCCGCTCTCTAAACTGCAAACTGACATTTTGCGCACGCTGGCGGTTCACCGCAATCCGGAGAGCTATGTGGCCGGTGCAGGTGCATTGAATGAAAAAGGCCCGCGATATTCCAGCGACATCGATATTTTTCATGACCGCGAGCAGGATGTTGCGATGGCATCGGGTGCCGACACGCACTTGCTGGAAGAGCTGGGTTTTGTCTGTTCGTGGTTGAGAAGGGAGCCGGGTTTTCACGCCGCAATTATTCAGCGTGGAGACGAAGGCACAAAACTGGAATGGGTACGCGACAGCGATTTCCGGTTTTTCCCGACAATGCCGGATCAATTGTTCGGCTATCGGCTTCATATCGCGGATTTGGCAACCAACAAGGCTCTGGCTGCTGCCGGGCGACGCGAACCGCGTGTTATTCTCGACCTGTTGTATATTGACGAAAACCATCTCCCGCTGGGCGCGGTAATTTGGGCGGCTGTTGCAAAACACCCCGGATATTCGCCCGAAAGCCTGATCACCGAAATTCGCCGCAATGCCCGCTACCGCCAGGATGATTTTGCTGATTTGATGCTGGTTGCGCCGGTGGATGCGGGAAAAGTGTCAAGAGACCTGAAAATGAAACTTGAGGCCGCAGAAATTTTTGTCCGCAAGATGCCCGCCGGAAAAGAAGGCTTGCTGTTTTTGGGCAAAGCAGGCCCGGTCCAGCCGGAACCAGCCAGACTTGCGGAATACCAGGCCCACGCAGGCCGCAGGCGCGGCATATGGCCTTCTTCGCCCGAAATTGGCAGTACTATGCTGGAAGCTGGAACACCGGATGACAGGCTTGGCACGCAATGACCCAATCGCCCCAACCCGCCCGCCTCCCCTCCGGCGGCCTGATCGACCGCACCCGTTCCCTCAGCTTCACTTTTGACGGCAAGCCGCTCTCCGGCTTCCATGGCGACACCCTTGCCTCTGCCCTCATCGCCAGTGGCACCCGGCTGATTGGCCGCTCGTTCAAATACCATCGCCCGCGCGGCATTCTCACCGCCGGGGTGGAGGAGCCGAATGCGCTGGTGGAATTGCGCGCCGGAGCGCGGCGCGAGCCCAATACCAGGGCGACGACGGCGGAGCTTTATGACGGGCTGACAGCCGCCAGCCAGAACCGCTGGCCGTCCCTGAGCCTCGACCTGCTCAGCGCTAACCAGATGGTCTCGCCGTTTCTGGCGGCAGGCTTTTACTACAAAACCTTCATGTGGCCGGCCAGTTTTTGGGAAAAGCTCTATGAACCGCTGATCCGCCGCGCCGCAGGCCTGGGGCGTGGGGCAGGTGTAGAGGACCCGGACACTTACGAAAAAGCCTGCGCCTTCTGCGATGTGCTGGTGATCGGCTCCGGCCCGGCGGGCCTGATGGCGGCACGCGCGGCGGGGCGGGCGGGCGCACGGGTGATTGTGTGCGAGGAGGACTTTGCCTTCGGCGGGCGGCTGCTGGCAGAAAGGCTGGCGGTGGACGGCAAGGCGGGGGCCGACTGGGCTGCGGACGTTGTTGCGGAGCTGGCCGCAATGCCGAATGTGACGCTGATGCCGCGCACCTCGGTCGCGGGCGTCTATGATGGCGGCACCTATGCGGCGGTGCAGCGCGTCGCCGACCATTTGCCCGAGCCGCCGCCATTCCGGCCGCGCCAGCGCCTGTGGAAAATCGTTGCCAGACGCACCGTGCTGGCCTCGGGTGCCATCGAGCGCGGCATCGTTTTTGGCGGCAATGATCTGCCGGGGGTGATGATGGCAGGCGCGGTGCGCTCATTTCTCAACCGCTTTGCCGCCGTGCCCATGCGGCGGCTGGCTGTGTTCACCTGCAATGATTCGGGATGGCAGACAGTGGCCGATGCCAGGGCGGCCGGGCTGCAGGTGGCAGCGGTCATCGACACCCGCACCCATATTGCCGCCCCGCTGCGGGCGCTGGCGCAACAGGCCGGGGCCGAGGTTTTCCCCGGCGGGCAGGTCAATGATGCATTGGGCGGGCGCAGCGTCGAGGCTGTCGACATTCGCGCCGCGGACGGGCGCCACACGCGGCTTGCAGTGGATGGTCTGGCCATGTCAGGCGGGTGGAACCTCAATATCGGCCTTGCCTCGCATCTGGGCCACAAGCCGGTCTGGCGCGACAGTGTTGCGGCTTTTGCGGCGGACGCCCTGCCACCGGGCTTTGCCATTGCCGGGGCGGCGGCGGGCGGGCTGACGCTGGCGCAATGTCTGGCAGAGGGGGCTGCGGCGGGTGCGCGGGCGGCGGCCGATAGCGGGCATCGGCCAAAACCTGCCGAAATTCCGGCGTGCAGCGAAGACAGCGCGGCAATCTCCGCCTTCTGGCACGTTGCCGAAGCGCGCGGAAAAGCCTTTGTCGATTTCCAGAACGATGTGACGGACAACGACATTGCCATTGCCTACAGCGAGGGGTTCCGCTCGGTAGAGCACTTGAAGCGCTATACAACGCTGGGCATGGCGACGGATCAGGGCAAGCTCGGCAATGTGCCGGGCATGGCGCTGATGGCAACGCTAACGGGGCGGGACATGGCCGCTACCGGCACGACGGTGCTGCGCCCGCCGCATGTTCCGGTAGCTTTGGGGGCCTTTGCCGGGCACCATCGCGGCAGGCATTTCCGCCCGGTGCGCCTGAGCCCGCTGCATTCATGGTCCGCCGCCCGCAACGCCTCGTTTACCGGGATTGGCGCATGGCTGCGTCCGGAATTCTATCCCTTGCCGGGCGAGCATGACTGGTTGACGGCCTGTACCCGTGAAGTCCGTGCGGTGCGCAGCGCTGTGGGCCTGTGCGATGTCTCGACGCTCGGCAAAATTGACGTGATGGGCAAGGACGCGGGGGCATTCCTCGACAGGGTCTATGCAAACACATTCTCTACCCTCGCGGTGGGCAAAATCCGTTACGGGTTGATGCTGCGCGAAGATGGCCATGTGCTGGATGACGGCACCTGCGCCCGCCTCGCGCCCGATCATTTCGTCATGTCCACGACAACCGCCAATGCGGTGAAAGTAATGCACCATCTGGAGTTCTGCATCCAGGTGATCTGGCCGGAGCTCGATGTGCAGCTGGCCAGTGTGAGCGAGCACTGGGCGCAGATGGCTTTGGCCGGGCCGCGCGCCCGCGACGTCTTGCGGGCTGTAGTGGATCCGGCTTTCGACCTGTCTGACAAAGCGCTGCCCTATATGGGCTATGCTCCCGTCACTGTTTGCGGCGGCACGCCCGCGCGGCTGTTTCGCATCTCGTTCTGCGGGGAGCTGGCCTATGAGATAGCCGTGGCGGCGCGGTTTGGCGCTGCTTTGGCCGAGGCGATGATGCAGGCGGGCGCGGCGCACGACATTGTGCCCTACGGCCTTGAGGCGCTGAATGTCATGCGGATCGAGAAGGGCCATGTCACCGGCGCGGAAATCAACGGCCAGACGACGGCGCAGGATCTGGGCCTCGGCAAAATGGTCTCGGCCAAAAAGGATTTTATTGGTCGTGTGCTGGCACAACGACCGGGTCTTGCGGACCCATTGCGGCCAGCTTTGGTTGGCTTCAAACCCGTCGATAAATCGGCGCGGCTGCGCTCGGGCGCGCATTTTGTCAGCCAGAAAGCGGCGGCCAATGCTGCCAGTGACGAAGGCTTCATGACATCGTGCTGCTATTCGCCCTCCCTTGGTTGCTGGATTGGCCTTGGCCTGCTGCGCGGCGGCACGGCCCGCATTGGCGATGTCGTGCGCGCGCTGGACCCGATCCGCAACGGGGAAACCGACCTGATCGTCTGCTCGCCGCATTTTGTCGATGCCGCCGGGGAACGCCTGCGCCCTGCAGAGGCGGTCGCTGACCGCCTGTTGGCAATCTCAACTCCGGCGAACGCGCCGAACCCCCTCGCGGCCAGCGTCCGCGACGACATGATGCCGGGCCGGCATGGTGCCCCGGAAGGTCCAGCCGGCATATTTGTGCAAATGCATGAATATCCCGTCATGTTGCTGGTGCTGGCGCGGAAGGGCCAGCAGGCGGCTCTGGCGGCAAAGATACAGGCGCTTTTCGGGCTGGCCCTGCCTGTCCGGCCAAAGCGGGTTATGGCCGGGGAGATGGCCGCCATCAGCCTTGCCCCCTCGCAATGGCTGGTAACCGGCCCGCCGGCGCTGGCGCGGCAAATGGCCAATGCCTGCGAGGGGCTGGCCAGCGTGTCGGACCAGAGCGACAGCCGGGCCCTGCTGCGCGTTGCCGGGCCTGAAGTGCGGCCCATGCTGGCCAAAGGCGTGCCTCTGGATCTGCATCCGGACGCGTTCCAGCCGGGCGATGCGGCTGCAACACTTGTGGCACACATGAGTGCCTGGATTTGGCAGCTGGACGACGCGCCCACCTATGAAATCGCCGTGCCCCGCTCGATGGCGGGGAGCTTTGCGGACTGGCTGCAGGCGAGCGCGGGCGAATACGGGATGGAAGTGCGAGCCAGTTTGGCGTTGAATTGCGCAGAACAATAGACGACAAGTGTGCCATTAATTGCCCAGGAGGAAACCATGGCCAGAGAACTCACCCATTTCATCGGCGGCAAGCATGTCATGGGCACGTCCGGCCGCTTCACTGACGCCTACCAGCCGATGACCGGCGAAGTGATCTCCCATGTGCCGCTGGCCTCAGCGGACGAAGTGCGCGCCGCCGTGCTCAATGCCCGCGCGGCCCAGCCCAAATGGGCCGCCACCAACCCGCAGCGGCGCGCCCGGGTGCTGATGAAGTTTGTCGACCTGATCGCCAGGCACAGTGATGAACTGGCCGAACTTTTGGCGCGCGAGCATGGCAAGACCATTCCCGATGCCAGGGGCGACATCCAGCGCGGTGTCGAAGTGGTGGAATTTGCCATCGGCATTCCGCACCTGCTGAAGGGCGAATATACCGACGGCGCTGGCCCCAATATCGACATCTATTCCATGCGCCAGGCGCTTGGCGTGGTGGCGGGCATTACCCCGTTCAACTTCCCGGCCATGATTCCCTTGTGGAAAATGGCCCCGGCAATTGCCTGCGGCAATGCCTTCATCCTCAAGCCCAGCGAACGGGATACGGGAGTGCCGCTGCGCCTGGCCGAGTTGTTCCTTGAGGCGGGCCTCCCGCCCGGCATTTTCAACGTGGTCAATGGCGACAAGGTGGCGGTGGATGCCATTCTCGATGACGAGGACATCAAGGCCGTCGGCTTTGTCGGTTCCACCCCCATCGCCAAATATATTTATTCCCGTGGCTGCGCGGCCGGCAAGCGCGTCCAGTGCTTTGGCGGTGCCAAGAACCACATGGTGATCATGCCCGATGCCGACCTGAATCAGGCCGTCGATGCCCTGATCGGCGCGGGCTATGGCTCGGCGGGCGAGCGCTGCATGGCAATTTCGGTGGCGGTGCCGGTGGGCAAGGGCACGGCGGATGCGCTGATGAAGAAGCTGGTTCCGCGCGTCGAGGCGCTGAAAATCGGCCCCTCAACCGATCTGGCCGCCGATTTTGGGCCGGTAGTGACCAAAGCGGCGCTGGAAAAGATTCAGGGATATGTCGAGATTGGCCTGGCCGAGGGCGCGACGCTCGCCGTCGACGGGCGCGGCTTCAAAATGCAGGGCTATGAAAACGGCTTCTATATGGGCGGCTGCCTGTTCGACAATGTGACGAAGGACATGCGCATCTACAAGGAAGAGATTTTTGGCCCCGTCCTCGCCGTGGTGCGTGCCGAAAGCTATGAGGAAGCGCTTGGCCTGTGCAACGACCATGAAATGGGCAATGGCGTCGCTATTTTCACCCGAGACGGCGATGCGGCGCGCGATTTTGCCTCGCGCGTCCAGGTCGGCATGGTCGGCATCAACGTGCCCATTCCCGTGCCGATTGCCTATTACACTTTTGGCGGCTGGAAAGCCTCTTCGTTTGGTGATCTCAACCAGCACGGACCGGATGCGGTGCGGTTTTACACCAAAACCAAGACCGTGACCTCGCGCTGGCCGAGCGGCATCAAGGACGGGGCCAATTTCTCGATCCCGACGATGGGGTAGCGGAGGTGGGGGGTGGACATGCGTTGCGGCACGGCCATTCCCCGTAGCGGACGCAAAAGCAGATTTGTCCAGGCCATGATCTGCGGAAAATTGCCTGGAAGGACAAGGATATTGCCAGAGCCCATCCTTGCGCCGAAACTCACTCGTGCCTGAAATTCTTCATACTTTCGATAACCCCCTGGGCCCGTCCATGTCCCATCCGCCCGTCCGCTTCTCCACCATCGGCGTCAACCATAACCATATTTATGGCCAGACCAGCATGATGCTCAAGGCCGGGGCGGAGCTGGTTTCGTTTCATGCGGAGGAGGATGATCTGGCGGGCCAATATGCCAGGGCCTTCCCGCAAGCCAGGCGGGTGGCGGACAAGCGGGCGATTCTGGAAGACAAATCGGTCCATCTCGTCACCTCCGCCACCATCCCCGACACCCGCGCCGCCCTGGCCATGGAAATCATGCGCCACGGCAAGGATGTGATGGTGGACAAGCCGGGCTGCATCACTCTGGCCGAACTCGCCGAACTCCGCCGCGTGGTGGCGGAAACCCGGCGGATTTTCTCGGTGTGTTTCTCTGAACGCTTCGAAAATGCCGCCACCCAAAAGGCGTCCGAGCTGGTTGCGGCGGGCGCAATTGGCCGGGTGGTGCAAACAATTGGCCTGGGTCCGCACGCCCTCAACAACAACCCGAGGCCGGACTGGTTCTACCAGCGCAAGCGCTATGGCGGTATTCTCACCGACATTGCTGCGCACCAGTGTGACCAGTTCCTGCATTTCACCGGCTCGACGCAGGCCGAAGTGGTCGCCAGCCACATTGCCAATTATGGCAACCCGGAACAGCCGGAGCTGGAGGATTTTGGCGAAGTGCTGCTGCGCGGCAATGGCGGCACCGGCTTTATCCGGGTCGACTGGTTTACGCCCAAGGGCCTCGGCGTCTGGGGCGATGGCCGCCTGACGATTTTGGGCACCGACGGCTATATCGAACTGCGCAAATATATTGACATTGCCGGGCGGCCCGGCGGCGATCATCTGTTTGTGGTGGACCAGAAGGGCACCCGCCACAAGGATTGTGCCAACACGACCCTGACCTACGGCCCGCGCCTTTGCGCCGATATTCGGGAGCGCACGGAAACGGCGATGACGCAGGCCCATTGTTTTCTGGCCACCGAACTGGCACTGGCGGCAGAAGCCAAAGCCGTACGTCTGGGAGCGACAAAGTGAAGCGTGTCCATGTGGCGATTGTCGGCCTTGGCATTGGCAAGGCGCATCTCGAAGCCTATGCCGCCTTGCCCCACCTCTACAAGGTGACGGTGCTGTGCGATCTGGATGCGGCCCGTGCGGCGGAAGCGGGCAAGCCCTATGGCGGGATTGCCGTCGAGACCGATTTTGACAGGCTGATCGCGCGCCAAGATGTAGACCTGATCGACATCTGCACCCCGCCCAACCAGCATTTCCCGATGATCGGCAAGGTGCTGGCAGCCGGCAAGCATGTGGTGTGCGAAAAGCCGCTGGTCGGCTCGCTGAGGGATTGCGATGCGCTGATCGGCCTCACGCAGAAAGCGCGCGGAAAACTCATTCCGGTTTTTCAATACCGCTGGGGCAATGGCTTGCAGCGGCTGAAGCATCTGGTGGACAAGGGCATTGCCGGGCCGGTATTCCTGTCCGCCATCGAGACATCGTGGCGGCGCGATTCAGACTATTACGCGGTGCAATGGCGCGGCAAATATGGCACGGAAATGGGCGGCGTCTGCCTGACGCAGGCCATCCATGCCCATGACATGCTGAGCTATATCGTCGGCCCCGTGGCCTCGGTGTTTGCCCGCAGCAATACCAGCGTCAACCCGATTGAGGTGGAAGATTGCGCCGTGGCCTCGCTGCTGATGGCCGATGGCTCGCTGGCCACTTTGGCGGCAACGCTGGGTTCGGCCAATGAAATCTCACGGCTGCGCTTCATGTTCAAGAACCTGACTGCCGAGAGCCAGTCGCCCGAGCCTTACCGCCCCGGCAGGGAACCCTGGGCAATACTCGGCAAGACGCCGGAGATCGAGGAAGAGATTGCCGAAGTGCTCCGGCATTTCAAGCCCGGCCTCGAATCCTTCGAAGGCCAATTTGAAGCCATGCACGCCAACCTTTGGGGTGAAGCAGCCCCCGCCGTGACATTGGCCGATGCCCGCCGCTCGCTGGAATTGATTACGGCTTTGTATCATTCCGCCGAGACCGGTCAGTCTGTGGCCTTGCCGATTGGGCCGGCGCATGAAAAATATGGCAATTGGGTGCCGGTGAAGCGGACCAGGCGGAATCTTTGGGCGTGAGCGGAACCCAGGCTTGCCGCCAAGCGCCAGAATAAGCCGCATGTCGCAACTACAACAAGACGGTCCAGCTATCGAGAAGGCGCTTGCTCCCCGAGGGAGAAAAGTTTCTGGCAGCAATTGACATGTCACTGAAATGTCAGTAGTGCTTTCATAGTGAGGCCTGCAAAGATTGGCCTGGACCGGGAGATTGCCAGGATGGCTACCAATGTCGTGAGGTTGAGCGGTCCGCGCGGTCGTCATGCGCTTGGTTCCGGCCAGGCCCGTGTACTTCTGAAGGATGAGGCCTATTTAAAGATCAGAGAGCACCTGCTCGAAGCCGGGTCGGAGGAAACTTGGTCCGAGCGGGCGTTGGCAGCGCGTCTCGGACTCGGACTCGGTCCGGTCCGCTCAGCCCTGGAAAGATTGCGCGCCGAAGGCCTGATCGTGGTAGCTGCCAACAGCGGCATCCGTTTGCTGGAAATCACCTCACGTGAAATCCTCGACTTCTACGAATTACGCATGGTTATCGAATGCCATGTCGTCGCGTCCATTTCGGGTTGCCTGTCTACCGATCAGGCCCGGGCGATCGACGAAATCCTGCTGGAGCAGGAAATGACCGCTGCGAGCGGCAACACGCTTCGCTATCACCAGCTCGACCTTGATTTTCACGCGGCGCTCGCTGGGTGCCACGCCAATGTTGAGATGGACCGCGCGCTCCGGGGCCTTCGCGACAAGATGTATCGCCTGGCGCGGCGCATGCATAGCGCGCATCCGGAGCGGCTCGCCGTCAATGCCGCACAGCATCGCGGCATTTTCGATGCCGTGCGCGCGGGCAACGCCGAGAAAGCCCATGCCCGCATGAAGACCCACCTCGATTGGGGCCGCCGCTTCACGCTGGATCCAAACCGGCGTCTCGGTTCGGACTGGCAGCAATCGGTTGACGACATCGACATGTAAATTCGTCGCATTCGACGAAACAGGCGGCTCGGGCACAACCGCAGCCGACAATTTGGGAGAAAAATTGATGGCTATGAATATCGACAAGCGCGCCGCCGGGGCGGGCAGCAGGCTTCTGCAGGGTTGCGCACTGGGCCTAGCCTTGATCGCGCTTGGCGCGACGGGCGTCTCGGCCAAGGACAAGATCAAGGTCGGCCTGATCCTGCCGAGCTATGACCAGCTGCGCTGGCAGAATGGCGATCAGCCCTGCTTCGAGAAGGAAGCCGCCAAGCTCGGCATGGAGTTTAGCACGGTCGCATCGCAGATGTCGGAAACGGTGCAGGCCTCGCAGGTCGAGAACATGTTGACCCAGGGCGTCGATGTGCTGGTGATCCGCCCTGTCAACGCTGCGGCCAGCCAGGCGCTGGTGCGCAAGGCCAACAAGGCCAACGTTCCCGTCGTCGCCTATGATTCGCTGCCGATGAACGCCGATGTTGCGGCGTTCGTGGCGCGCGACGCCGTTGCGATGTCGCTGGAAATCGCCGAGGCCGCCGTCAAGGCCCACCCCAAAGGCAATTATATCCTGGCGCTTGGCGATGAAGGCACCAATGTCGCGCAGGAAGAGCGGGCTGGCTATTACAAGGTTCTGAAACCCTATCTCGATCGCGGCGACATCAAGATCGTGTCCGAGCAATACAACAAGAACTGGTCGACGGAATCCGGGCGCGCCCAGGTCGAGAACGCCCTTACCAAGAACAATAACGACGTGGTTGCAGTTTTGGCTGGCAATGACGGGGTCGCCTATGGCGTCGTCCAGGCGCTTCAAGGCCAGGGCCTGGCGGGCAAGGTCTGGGTCAATGGCGTCGATGCCGAGCCGCGGGCGCAGGAGCTTATCAAGCAGGGCCAGATGACGATCTCGAACTTCACCGATTATTGCCAGTCCGGGCAGCAGGCGGCGATCATCGCGCAGAAGCTGGGCAAAGGCGAGCCACTTGGCCTCACCACGACCTTCAACAACGGCATGAAGGAG
>JAYVYA010000233.1:0-16093 GCA_043784745.1 Hyphomicrobiales bacterium | reverse complement strand
CCATGGCGGCATGGGCATGGCCGACGATGACCTGCGCCACACTGGTCTCGCCAAAAAACGTCGCCGCGCCTTCCATCTGCCAGAGAAACTCCAGCGAGGGGCTGGCAGCACTCACCACTTTGGCGTGATCGGGAAAATCGGCATGGCACAAAAAGGCTTTTGCCCCGGACGCCATTGCCAGTTGCGCCACCTCATCGGGCAGCAGGCGGAAATTGGTGGGCACCCAAACCGCGCCAAGCCGGAAGGCGGCAAACATCGACCAGAACATTTGCGCGCAATTTCTCGAATGCACCAGAACCCGGTCGCCCCGGCCAATGCCGCGCGCCGCCAGACCGGTGGCCAGGGCGGACACCGCCGCATCCATCTCAGCCCAGGTCCATTGCCGCTCGCCCCAGATCAATCCGGGCCGCTCGCCAAACCGGCGGGCATTCTGGCGCAGGATATGGGCAAGGTTCATCACCCTGTGGCTCATCGGCGCGACACTGCCCTTGGGCATTGAATTCACCTGGTCCGCTCCAGAATGGAGACGTAATTGGCCACAGCAGCGCCGCCCATGTTGAACACGCCAGCCAGTTTTGCCCCTTCAAGCTGCATATCGCCGGCATCACCGGTCAATTGCATCGCCGCCATCACATGCTGCGATACGCCGGTGGCCCCAATCGGGTGGCCACGTGATTTCAGGCCCCCGGAGAGGTTGACCGGCAGGCGGCCACCGCGCCTGGTCTGCCCCTCGCGCGCCACGCGCCAGCCCTGGCCCGGCCCGGCCAGGCCCATGGCCTCGTATTCAATCATCTCGGCAATGGTGAAGCAGTCGTGCGTCTCAACCAGATCAAGATCATCCAGCGACACGCCCGCGTCCGCCCGCGCGCCCGCCCATGCCCGCCGCGCACCCTCGAACGCCAGAATATCGCGCCGGGATATGGGGAGAAAATCATTGACCTGCCGCCGCGCCCGGAAAGCCACGGCACGCTGCAACGCCTGCGCGGTTTCGGCATCGGCAATCACCAGCGCTGCCGCCCCGTCCGACACCAGCGAGCAATCGGTGCGGCGCAGCGGCCCGGCCACCCGCGGGTTCTTGTCCGACACTGTGTTGCAGAACTCGAAGCCAAAATCCTTGCGCATGTGCGCCAAAGGGTTGCGCATGCCGTTGACATGGTTCTTGGCGGCAATCATCGCCAGTTCTTCCGAGCGGTCGCCGTTGCGCTGGAAATAGCTTTGGGCGATGCGCCCGAAAATTCCGGCAAATCCGGCTTCAACATCGCCCTCCTCGCGGCGAAGGCTGGCGGAGAGCAGGATATCGCCCACCTCTGCGGTCGGCGTCGCCGTCATCTTTTCGGCCCCCACCACCAGCGCAATCCGCCCGCGCCCGCTCTCAATAAAGTCCAGCGCAGAGTGAATGGCGGCGGAGCCGGTGGCACAGGCGTTTTCAAGGTGCATGGCAGGCGTATGGGCCAGCTCGGGAAGCGCCAGCGCCACCAGCGAGGCCTCAAAGCCCTGCTTGGAGAAGCCATTATTGTAAACCCCGACAGTTACAACATCGACATCCCCTGGCGAAACCCCCGCATGCTCCAGCGCCGCAGCGGCGACCCGCGCGATCAGGCTCTCGACATCGGGTTCCTCCAGTTTGCCGAACGGCGTGTGGGCCCAGCCGACAATGGCGGAACGATGGGTCATGTGCGTAACTCCCGGTCAAATCTGGTTGACAGTCTCCCAAACAGGCTTCATGCGTCAATGAGAAAATCAATAGCTGGCAAGCCAGCTGCCGGAGGAAACCATGCCGCTTCTCACTCGCCGCCGTTTCGCCCTCGCAACCGGCGCTGCCGCCGTCACCACCTTTTCCATTGGCAGCGCCCAGGCCGCTGAATTCACTTACAAGTTCGCCAACAATCTGGCGCCGACCCACCCGCTGGTGAAAATCGCACTGGAAGCCTCCGGCAAAATCAAGGAAGAGACCGGCGGGCGGTTCGACCTCCAGGTGTTTCCCGCAAGCCAGCTCGGTTCCGACACGGACACGCTCGGCCAGATCCGCTCGGGCGCGGTTGATTTCTTCACCCTTTCCGGTCTGATCCTGTCGACCTTTATTCCCGCCGCCTCGATCAACGGCGTCGGCTTCGCCTTCAAGAATTATGATGCGGTCTGGAAGGCGATGGATGGCAAGCTCGGGGATTATGTTCGCGCAGAAATTGCCAAATCGGGCACGATTTTTGCCTTTGACAAAATTTGGGACAATGGCTTCCGCCAGACGACAACGTCCACCAAGCCGGTCCTGTCGCCGGCCGATTTCGAGAACATGAAGCTGCGGGTGCCAGCCTCGCCGCTGTGGACCTCGATGTTCAAGGCGTTCGGCGCTTCGCCCACAACCATCAATTTCAACGAGGTCTACAGTGCCCTGCAGTCCAAAATTGTCGAGGGGCAGGAAAACCCGCTGGCCATTATCGATTCCGGCAAGCTGTATGAAGTCCAGAGCTATTGCTCCACCACAAACCACATGTGGGACGGGTTCTGGTTTCTGGCCAACAAGGCCAGCTGGGAGGCCTTGCCCAAAGACATTCAGGCAATCGTCACAAAGCATATCAATGCCGCCGCTGTGGCCGAGCGCGCTGCCGTGGCGACGCTCACAACAACCCTGCAAGACAGCCTGACGGCCAAAGGCCTGAAATTTAACGCTGTGGATGCCGCCCCCTTCCGTGACAAGCTGAAAGCCGCCGGCTTTTACAAGGAATGGCGCGGCAAGTTTGGCGAGGTCGCCTGGGCCATTTTGGAAGGCGAAGTTGGCGCACTCGGTTAGGGCCGCCAATGCACAGCCTGGCGCAATCCGGTGATGTGACGGCTGGCACGACCCGCTTGCGGGCAGTCCTGCTCCAGGCGGAAAATTTTCTGGGCCGCATGGTGGAAATTCCGGCGGCCATTCTTGTGGTGGCCGAAGTCGTCACGCTGTTTTCGGGCATTCTCGCCCGCTACGTGCTGCACCGCCCGATCACCTGGTCGGACGAGCTGGCCTCCACACTCTTCCTCTGGCTGGCCATGCTGGGCGCAGCGCTGGCACTGCGGCGCGGCGAGCATATGCGGATGACGGCTTTGGTGGCCCGGCTGCCCCGGCGCTGGCAATGGTTTTTCGAGGCCTTTGCTGTGGCGGCGGGGCTTGGCTTCCTGCTGCTGGTCATCCAGCCCGCCGTGCGCTGGGCCGGGGACGAAAGCTTTGTCACCACTTCGGCGCTGGAAATCTCCAGCGGCTGGCGTGCGTCAGCCTTCCCGGTTGGGGCGGGGCTGATGATCGCTTTTTCGGTGCTGCGGCTGGCCGCCCGGGCCAGCCCGGTCCATGCCATCGGGGCGCTGGCGCTGGTGGCGCTGATCATCGCCGGGTTCTGGGGGGCCGGGCCCGTCCTGAAAACCCTGGGCAATCTCAACCTCGTCATTTTCTTTGTCGGCGTGGTCGGGCTTTGCGTGTTTTCCGGCGTGCCGATTGTGTTTTCCTTTGCGTTGGCCACTTTCGGCTATCTGGCGCTGACCACGCGCGTTCCGACCATGACGCTGGTGGGGCGGATGGACGAAGGCATGTCGCATCTCATTCTCCTCGCCGTGCCGCTATTCGTTTTCCTCGGCCTGCTGATTGAAATGACCGGCATGGCCCAGGCCATGGTGCGGTTTCTCGCCAGCCTGCTGGGCCATATCCGGGGCGGGCTGTCCTATGTGCTGATCGGGGCGATGTATCTGGTCTCCGGCATTTCCGGCTCCAAGGCAGCGGATATGGCGGCGGTGGCCCCCGCGCTGTTTCCCGAAATGGTCAAACGCGGGGCCAGGCCGGGGGATCTGGTAGCCCTGCTGGCCGCGACAGGCGCGCAGACCGAGACTGTCCCGCCCTCCATCGTGCTCATCACCATTGGCTCGGTCACCGGTGTCTCCATTGCGGCGCTGTTCACGGGCGGGCTGGTGCCCAGCCTCGTCCTCGCCGCCGGACTATGCGTTGTGGTGGCGTGGCGCAGCCACAAGCAGGCGCAGGCCAAGGCAGAGCGGGCCAGCGCGCGGGAAATTGCCACCAGCCTGTTTGTCGCCCTCCCGGCGCTGGCCCTCCCGTTCGTGATCCGCGCGGCAGTGGTCGAGGGCATTGCCACGGCAACCGAGGTTTCCACCATCGGCATTGTCTATGCCATCCTCGCGGGCCTGTTCATTTACCGCCAGTTTGACTTGCCGCGGCTGGGCACGATCCTGGTTGAAACGGCGGCCCTGTCTGGCGCCATACTCATCATCATCGGTGCCGCTTCCGCCATGGCCTGGGGCCTGACGCAATCGGGTTTCTCGCGCTCGCTGGCGCAGGCGATGACACAGCTTCCCGGCGGGGCGGCGGGGTTCATGGCCGTGTCCGTCGTCGCCTTCATTGTGCTGGGGTCGGTGCTGGAGGGTATTCCCGCCATCGTCCTGTTTGGCCCCCTGCTGTTCCCGATTGCCCGCACTTTGGGCATTCACGAGGTGCATTACGCCATGGTGGTGGTGCTGGCCATGGGCCTTGGCCTGTTTGCACCGCCCTTCGGCGTTGGCTATTACGCCGCCAGCGCCATTGGCAAGGTCAACCCGGATGAAGGCATCCAGCCCATCGGGGCCTATATGCTGGCGCTGCTGGCAGGCCTCATCATCGTGGCTGCCGTGCCCTGGTTTTCAACCGGGTTTTTGGGGAAATAGCATATTCGAAGGCGTTGATGCGCCGGGACATGGCTTATGAGGACACACTGGCGATTGATGGCCGCGCTTTTGCCCGACTCAACAGTCGCGCGTAACGGGTCAGGCCGAGAAATGTCGCATGTCCTCGAAGTCATCCTCCCCGTCTTTGGCCTGATCGGCCTTGGCTTTGCCGCTGGCTGGTTCAAACTGCTCAGCGCCGAAGCTGGCGAAGGGCTTTCCGATTTCGTCTTCAAATTCTGCGTTCCGCCGCTGATTTTCAAAACCATGGCCAGTGCTGTTTTACCCGAAATTCAGCCATGGGGCTACTGGTTCGCCTATTTCACCGGCGTCGCGCTGGTGTGGACGGCGACCATGTGGTTCGCACGGCGGCAGGCGGGCTGCGGCCATACCGAAAGCGTCATCGCGGGCTTTGCGGCCAGCCAGTCCAACACCGTGCTGGTCGGCATCCCGCTGTTGCTCAGCGCTTATGGCGAGGCTGGGCGCGTGCCGCTGTTTCTGCTGCTGGCCATCCATTTGCCGATCATGGTGACGGTGGCGACGGTGCTGATCGAGGGCAGCGGGCGGGTAAATTTCCTGAAACTGGCAGAAAAACTGTTTCTCAACCCGATTCTGCTGGCGATTTTCGTCGGCCTCGCCTGGCGGATGACCGGCCTGGGCTTGGGCGGCACCCTGAAAAGCATGATTGACCAGCTCGCGGGCGCGGCGATTCCCTGCGCGCTGATGGCGATGGGGCTGGCCTTGCGCCGCTATGGCCTGCATGAGGATATCCGCCTGAGTTTCGTCGTCACGCTGATGAAGCTGGTGGTGCATCCGGCGCTCGTGTTTGCCTTGGCCAAATGGGTGTTGCCGATGCCCCCGGTTTGGGCGGGAATCGCGGTGTTGTTTGCCGCCATGCCCAGCGGGGTAAATTCCTATTTGTTTGCCCAGCGCTACGGGTCCGGCGTTGGACTGACATCGGGGACCATTGCCCTGTCCACCGGGCTGTCCGCGGTGACAACGCCGGTCTGGCTATGGCTGCTGGGTGTTGGGGCGGGGTAACGGGCCGGGCTGGAGCGTTTAAGTTTTGGTTAACTATAAATCCCATGCCGCTTCCATAAATCATGGCAAGGGCAGTTGACAAACGAGTCGAACGGAGTCCGCTCGCGAGTCTATCCATCCGGCGCGAATCTATTGGCGAATCACGCCTAAAAACTAAATCTGGCCTCTCCTTGATGGCGCAACACTAATGCTTGCGGTGAACAAAACTAGACTCAACCCCGGTCGCCGATTCGGGCTTTATTTGTTCCTGCCCCGTTCAATTCATTAAAATCAGCAGGTTTTGGTGTGCCAGCGGGGGACATTCCAGCAAAAGCGGGCGCGGGCGGCACAAGATGCGCCAGTAAAGGTTTCGTTAACCATATTGCAGGAACCCTCTGCCATATTTTGCGCAACGCTGGTTGACATGCAGGTTGATCTGGGTTTGACCAGAGATTGGCGCTTCCAGTCCGGTTTTTTCCTGGCAATCCCAACTGTTACCACATGCAGATATGCTGACGTCCGCCAGCACCAAATCTTGTGAGAACAAAACTAGACTCGTCCCAAGTCTGTGATTCGGGCAGGATTCGTTCTCTCCCCGTTCGGAATATGAAGATCGACTCGCCAAGCCGTTCCAATCTGGTACATCCTGCCTATATGATTCGCAGTGCCCGGGCCCCAAAGCTGGTTGAGTGTGATGAATTTGGTTTTCCAGCCGCCCGGCCCCGCCCGCCCCGGCCATGCCGAAAGGGACCGCGCTGCCAATGTCACGGCGCTGCTGGGCCCCACCAATACGGGCAAGACGCATTATGCCATTGAGCGGATGCTGGCCCATTCCAGCGGCATCATCGGCCTGCCCCTGCGCTTGCTGGCCCGCGAGGTCTACGGCAGGGTCGTTGAAAAGGCCGGAATTGAAGCGGTTGCGCTGGTTACAGGCGAGGAGCGGATCAAGCCAAAGAACCCGCGCTTTTGGATATCCACCGTCGAAGCCATGCCGCGTGACCTGAGCGTGGCCTTTGTCGCCATTGACGAGGTCCAGCTCTGTGCCGACCTGGACCGCGGCCATGTCTTTACCGACCGGTTGCTCAACCGGCGCGGCCGGGAGGAGACGCTGATTCTGGGCGCTTCGACCATGGTGCGGCCCATCCAGCAGATTTTGCCGGGTATTCACATTCTTGACCGTCCGCGCCTGTCGAAATTAACCTTTGCCGGCGAGCGGAAAATCGCCCGGCTGCCGCCGCGCTCGGCCATTGTCGCGTTTTCGGCTGAAGAAGTCTACGCCATAGCCGAATGGATCAGGCGCGCGCGCGGCGGCGCAGCCGTCGTTTTGGGCGCGCTCAGCCCGCGCACCCGCAACCACCAGGTCGAGATGTATCAAAATGGCGAGGTCGATTACATCGTCGCCACCGATGCCATCGGCATGGGTCTTAACCTTGATGTCGATCACATCGCCTTTGCCGGGGACCGGAAATATGACGGCTGGCACTATCGCCGCCTGCATCCGGCCGAATTTGGCCAGATTGCCGGTCGCGCCGGGCGCTACATGCGCGACGGCACGTTTGGCACCACCGGGCGCTGCCGGCCATTTGACGAAGAATTGGTTAATGCGCTGGAAGAACACCGGTTTGATCCGCTCACCATACTGCAGTGGCGCAACACTGCGCTGGATTTTTCAACCATCCCGGCGCTTCAGGCCAGTCTCGACCGGTTGCCCGATACCCCCGGCCTCACCCGCGCGCCGGTCGCCATTGACCAGATGGTGCTCGATGCCATGGCCAAAGACCCCGATGTGATGCGCCAGGCCGTAACCCGCGCTGACATTGCCCGGCTCTGGGATGTCTGCCAAATCCCTGATTACCGGAAGCTTTCTCCCTCCGCCCATGCCGATATGATCCTCTCGATCTTTGGTTTTGTCGTGCGGGCGGGAAAGATTCCGGATGACTGGTTCCGGCGCCAGATTGCGGGCCTTGACCGGATTGATGGCGAAATTGACACTTTGTCGGCGCGCATTGCGCAAGTGCGCACTTGGACCTACATTGCCAACCGTCCGGACTGGCTGAAAAATCCCGAGTATTGGCAAGGGGTGACAAGACAGGTAGAGGACAATCTATCGGACGCTCTGCACGAGCGCCTCGCCCAGAGATTCGTGGACCGGCGCACGAGTGTATTGATGCGCCGGCTGAGAGAAAACATGATGTTGGAAGCGGAGATTACCGCCACGGGCGATGTGATGGTTGAAGGCCAGCATGTTGGATTATTGCACGGTTTCCGTTTCACGGCGGATCCGCAGGCAGAGGGGGAGGCGGCCAGGGCATTGAATGCCGCCGCCGCCAGGGCGCTGGCGTCGGAAATCGAGGGCCGGGCCAACCGCGTCCACGAGGCTGTCGACGAAGCCTTTGTGCTCACGCATGATGGCACCATCCGCTGGCTGGGAGAGGCTGTCGGCAGGATGCTGGCGGGCGAACATATTCTGAAACCCCGGGTGCAGGTTCTGGCTGACGAGCAATTGACCGGCGCAGCGCTGGAACTGGTGCAGAAACGGCTGGACCTGTGGCTGGCACAGCATGTGACCAAATTGCTGGGTCCGGTGATCGACATCGAGACACATGCAACCCTGGATGGCACCGCGCGCGGCATCGGCTTCCAGATTGCGGAATCCCTGGGGGTGCTGGAGCGCGCGCGTGTAGCCGAGCAGATGAAGGCGCTCGATCAGGACGGGCGCGCCGCCCTGCGCAAGCTTGGTGTGCGCTTTGGGGCCTATCATCTCTATCTGCCCTTGCAGCTCAAGCCCGCGCCACGCGGGCTGGCCGCCCAGCTCTGGGCGCTGAAACATGGCGGCACCACGGAAGTGAAGGGGATTGAGGATGTGCCGCATCTGGCCGCCTCCGGGCGCACCTCTTTTGCGGCGGACAAGGAGGTCGCCAAGGGCTTCTACCGCGCGGCCGGCTTCCGCGTCTGCGGCGAGCGGGCGGTGCGGGTGGATATTCTGGAGCGGCTGGCCGATTTGATCCGCCCGGCCATTGCCTATCGCCCCGGCACGACACCGGGCAATGCCCCGGCTGGCACGGCGGATGGCGACGGCTTTGTGGTGACGGTGGGGATGACCTCGCTGGCCGGTTGCTCTGGCGAGAATTTTGCAGCGATCCTGCGCTCGCTGGGCTATTCCAGCCAGCAGCGCAAGGGGCCTGCCATTACTGTGCCCCTGCTCGCGGCGGCGGCGATGGAACCAGTGAAGCCGGTCGTTGCGCCCGGGGCCGCTGCGGCGGAAACCACGGAAGCCGCGCCACAAGAGGACAGGACCGCAGAGCCCGTGGTCGCCGAAGCCGTGCGGACGGAGCCGGTTGTGGCTGCCGAACCAGCAGTCGAACTGGTATTGGTGCCAGCAGCCGAAATCCTTGTTGCCGAAACACCCGCCGCTGCGGAAGCGGAAACCGCCCCTGAGGAGGCTGCCACCGCTGCCGAAGGCGCGGAAGCCGTTGCAGAGCCTGAACCCGTGGCGGAAGTGCCGCTGATCGAGGTCTGGCACCCGCACCGCCATTCCGGCCATCAGGGCCGCCGGTCTGAGCGCAGTGGTGAACAGCCGCGCAATCCGCGCCACAATCGCCAGCATTCGCGTGCCGCGCCACCGGCAGCCGGGGATGCAACACCGGTCGCAGCGGAGGCTTCGGGTGCTCCGCCGGGGCGTGAAGAACATCGCCGCCGCCCGTCTGGCGAACGCCCGCGCGGGGAGCAGCGCCAGGGCGGCGAGCGCCAGGGTCCGCGTCCGCCGCGTGACCAGGCCGCTGCTGCCGCTGCCGTGCCCGATGCCCTTGCACCCGCCGCGCCGCCGGCCCAGCGGGAACACCGTCTCCGGCCGGAAGGTCGCCCGCCCCATGTTGGCCGGCCGCAGCAGGATCGCGGACGCGGTTCCGATTCGCGCCCAAGGCCGGAAGGCCGCCGCGATGACGAGCGCCGCAGCCCGCCGCGTGGCGGCACGTTTGCCACTACCGAGGCCGCGCCCTCCCGCGAGCGCCAGCCGGATCCCAACTCGCCCTTTGCCAAGCTGCTGGCCCTCAAGGCCCAGCTGGAAAGCAAGGTCAAGAAGGATTGACCGGCGCCGCGCCTGCCCGCCAGCGCCTGGACAAATGGCTATGGTTTGCCCGTGTGGTCAAAAGCCGCACGCTCGCTGCCAAACTGGTGACCGGGGGGCAAGTGCGGGTCAACGGGGTCAAGGCGGAAACTGCGGCAAAGGCTGTCGGAGCCGGGGACACGCTGACCATTGCGCTGGAACGCAACGTGCGGATTTTGCGGGTGCTGGCACCCGGCGTGCGGCGCGGGCCCTTTCCGGAAGCCTGCCTGCTGTTTGAAGATTTGACGCCCGCTCCGCCACCGCCTGATGAAGTGGTGCTGCCTCCTGCAGCGCGGGAACTGGGGGCGGGGCGCCCAACCAAGAAAGACCGGCGTGAAATCGGGCGGCTGAAGCCGCTGGACGAATGATCCCTGTCTTGCGTGCTGGCGCTGAAAAGGTTAGCAACGCTGCGCCTGCATTGCCCCGACCCAGCCCCGGCCTTGAACCGGGGAACATGCCACAATGGCAGGTACGGAGAGTAGAATGACCTATGTTGTCGTCGAGAATTGCATCAAGTGCAAATATATGGATTGCGTCGAGGTCTGCCCGGTAGACTGTTTCTATGAGGGCGAAAACATGCTCGTCATTCATCCTGACGAATGCATTGATTGCGGCGTGTGCGAGCCGGAATGCCCGGCCGAAGCGATCAAGGCCGATACCGAGCCGGGTTTGGACAAATGGCTGAAACTCAACGCCGACATGGCGAAAAACTGGCCCAACATCTCCATCAAGCGCGATGCCCCCGCCGATGCCAAGGCTTACGACGGGATATCGGGCAAATTCGACGCGCATTTCTCGCCGGAGCCGGGCGAGGGCGACTGAAACCTTGAGGATGTGGCTCCGGTTTGAACTAAAGGCAGGGGCTGTTGTTAATCCCTGTTAACCATTCATACCCTCGCGCAGGCGGCGTGAACTGAATTCTTTGATTTTTCTGATTTTTGTGATATACGGCTTGTTAACTGTCGGTTTCGGCCTTTTCCTTCGAACCTTGGCGACATTTGACCATGCAAATTAAGCGTGGCCAAAGGTAATTGCGCGTTCTGTCCAGCTTCGTGGCTGGAACGGACTGGTTTTTGCCAGCGTCTTGTCCGGGCAATGGGTGGTTCCGTCATTCTAGCGCCTGGGATAGTTGCAACATGTCAGAAGAAAAAGTCGCCGTGCTGGGCCAGACCGCCGAAGCCCGCAAGACTGAAGCCGCCAAAGCCGTCGCCGCACGCCCTGTTGCCAAGCCTTTGGCCAAGCCAACCACCCAGCGCCAAGGTTTCAAAACCGGCGAATATATTGTCTATCCCGCCCATGGCGTTGGCCAGGTGGTGGCGATTGACGAGCAGGAAGTGGCCGGCTTCAAGCTGGAGCTGTTTGTCATCAATTTCGCCAAGGACAAGATGACGCTGAAGGTTCCAGTGCCGAAGGTTGCCAGCGTTGGCATGCGCAAACTGGCGGAGCCGGATGTGGTAAAACGGTGCCTGGACACGCTGACAGGCCGTGCCCGCATCAAGCGCACCATGTGGTCCCGTCGTGCGCAAGAATATGAGGCGAAAATCAATTCCGGCGATCTGGTCTCGATTACCGAGGTGGTGCGCGATCTTTACCGCTCCGAAGCCCAGCCCGAGCAGTCCTATTCCGAGCGCCAGCTCTATGAAGCGGCGCTGGACCGGGTGGCGCGGGAACTGGCAGCTGTCAACAAGCTGACCGATGCTGAGGCTCTGAAGCTGATTGAAGGCCAGTTGCAAAAAGGCCCGAAGCGCGGCGGCAAGCCGGAAGCGGAACTGGAGGCTGAAACCGAAGCCAGTGTCGAAGAAGCCGCATAGTCTATTGTTTCGGTTTCACAATTTAGCACAACACAATGCCTGCCGCAGGTGCCATGCGGCGGGCTTTTTTATGCCTGGTCAATTGCCGGCATAGGCCCGCACAACCAGCTCCACTTCGCTTTGCTCCACTGGCGACAGGGTTTTCAGCAAGCTGTCCAGCCATTGGTCCTGAATTCCGCCCGCGCGGGCCAGCAGGTGCCACTTCATCGCCTGCACCATGTCCTTGCTGATCGTGCCACGCCCCGCCGCCAGCAGGCGTGCAACGCGGTTCTGCGCTACAAGATTATTGGCGTTGGCCGCTTTCAGAAAAAGTTTGAACGCGGCGGCCTCGTCCTTTTCAATTCCGTTGCCATTGAAAAGGGCAATGGCAAACTCGACCATAGCCGGGACGTGGCGCAGCCCCGCCGCGCTGGCCAGCCATTGCGCGCCCTGTGCGGCGTCAACCGCCACCCCCTGGCCCTCCCGGTACATCAACCCCAGGGCATATTGGGCATCGGCATCGCCGAGACCGGCGGCACGCCGGAGCAGGTCGGCAGCGCGCTTGAAGTCGGATACCGAGCCGCCCTGCAGCGCCGCGATGCCCAGATTGTAGAGCGCGCCCGCATGGTCGCGCGCGGCAGCTTTTTCAAGCCAGGCCAAGGCCGAGATGCGGTCCTGGGGAATACCGTCCCCCTGGAGTTGCATCATGCCCAGCGAAAAAATCGCCTCCCGGTCGCCCCGGTCAGCGGCCAGACGGAACCAGTGGGCCGCCTCGGCCAAATCCCGCCGCACACCAGTGCCGTCGCGATAGAGCACCCCGATCAGCGTCATCGCGACGGCATCATTTGGATTGGCATCAAGCCTTGCCAGCGCCTCCTTCAATGCCGTGACATAATAGCCGCGCTGGAACGCTCCAAAGGCGAGATCTGGCGCGGCCAGCTGGGCCATAGCTATTCCCGGAGCTGCCAGCAGGGCAATATGCAGCCACACGACGGCAAGGGGCGGGCCAGGCCTCATCGTTCGGGCAACGGTTGCAGAAGCATTTGGGCTTCATGGATTGCTGCTGGCGCCCCGCGTCCATCCGCCCAGACCGCTTCGCCCAAAGCAATAAAATCCGCGCCGGTCGCTGAAAGGGCTGCGACGTCAGCCAGCCGCCCGGCATAGGCAATGCAGGGAATGTTGAAAATCTCTGCCCACCAGCCCGCGCGCTCAATCGTCTGCTCGACCGGCGGCACAAAGCCATCGGCTGTCGGCTCGCCGAACATCAGATAATCGACACCGGCTTCCCCGGCACTCATGGCGTCATCCCGGCCCTTCAGCCCGCCAATGCCAACAATGCGCTGGGGCTGCAGGCTTTTCAGGGCTTCTTTCAGCGCCGGGTCGAGACCCCGGAAATGCACGCCATCGGCATTGGCACGCACGGCCAGCGTGGCATCCGCCTCAATCAGCACGGCGGTGCCTAGCGGTTGGGCAATTTCCAGGCACTTCTGGATGATCTTTTTGGCGATGCCCGCATCCGCTGTCGCCAGGTTCACCAGCAGGCAGGCGACATCGCCTGCCTCCAGCGTTCCGCCAAGGCTTGAGGGCACATCTTCCACCGCCAGCAGCGGTGGCGTGATCAGATACAGGCGCGCAGTTTCAACAGCCATGGTTCAATCCGGTTTACTCCCCCGGCATAGCAGGCCGACTATGGCACCAATGGGGACGATTTGCTTCAGGCGAACACGGGATCAAGTTTGCCGGAGCCGTAGCGTTTGGCCATTTCAGCCGTCGAGGCAATCTTGCCGAATTTGTCGGCCTTCCCGGCTGTACCGAATTCCTCAAAGCGTTGCCTGCAAAGTTTAGTCATCGCTTCCATCGCGGGCTTGAGATATTTGCGGGGATCAAACTCGCTTGGGTTTTCCGAGAAAATTTTGCGAATCTGCCCGGTCATGGCCATGCGATTGTCGGTATCAATGTTGATCTTGCGCACGCCATGCTTGATGCCGCGCTGGATTTCTTCCACCGGCACACCCCAGGTTTGCGGCATTTTCCCGCCGTAAGCATTGATGATATCCTGCAAATCCTGCGGCACGGAGGACGAGCCGTGCATCACCAGATGCATGCTGGGCAGCTTGCGGTGAATTTCCTCAATCACATTCATGGCGAGGATCGCCCCGTCCGGCTTGCGGGAAAATTTGTAAGCGCCATGCGAGGTGCCCATGGCAATGGCCAGCGCATCCACCTTGGTGGCCTTGACGAATTTGACGGCTTCATCCGGGTTGGTCAGCAACTGGTCATGGCTGAGCTTGCCCTCGGCCCCATGGCCATCCTCCTTCTCGCCTTCGCCGGATTCGAGCGAACCGAGCACGCCCAGCTCTCCTTCGACCGATACGCCAGCCCAGTGCGCCATCTCGGTGACAGCCCGGGTGATCTTGACGTTGTAATCATAGTCAGCGGGGGTCTTGCCGTCGGCTTTCAGCGATCCGTCCATCATGACGGAGGTGAAATTAGCCTGAATGGCGGTCATGCAGGTGCCCTCGCCATTGCCATGGTCGAGGTGGACGCAAACGGGGATGTGGGGATAAATTTCGACCACCGCATCCATCATCCGGGTCAGCATGATGTCATTGGCGTAGGCGCGCGCGCCGCGGCTCGCCTGCATGATGACAGGGGCATTGACCTTGTCCGCCGCCTCCATAATGGCGAGGGCCTGTTCCATATTGTTGATGTTGAAGGCCGGCACGCCGTAGGAATATTCAGCGGCGTGGTCAAGCAATTGGCGGAGTGTAATGCGGGCCATGGTTTTCCCCCTGTGATTTGAACAAGTGATAACAGAGCGATGGGGACATGCCAAGGTTGGTGCGGTGTTTCCGGATCAGTTACCTCCGGTGCTGAAGTGAACATAACAACAACTTAATTCAAGGCAAGCAAAAAATAATCAGCTTGCCAGCGCCAGAACCCCCGGCAGTGGCTTCCCCTCCAGCCATTCCAGAAAGGCACCGCCAGCTGTCGAGATATAGGTGAATTTTGTCGCAACACCCGCGTGGTTCAGGGCCGACACCGTATCGCCACCCCCCGCCACCGACAGCAGCTTGCCGGCGACGGTCAAAGCCGCCGCAGCCTGCGCCACGGCATTGGTGCCATGATCAAACGGCTCCAGCTCGAACGCACCGAACGGGCCGTTCCAAACCAGAGTGCGGGCCTGTTTCAGCTTGGCTTCGATATGCGCAACGGAGGCCGCACCAATGTCCAGCATCATGTCGTCAGGCCCGATGGCATCGACCGGGACAGTGCGGCTGGGGGCGTGGGCCTTGAAGGCCTGCGCGACAATTCCATCGACGGGGAGCACGATTTCACAGCCGGCTTGCTTGGCGGTTTTGAGAATGGCACGGGCCGTGTCGAGCAGGTCATGCTCGCACAGGCTCTTGCCAACGGCTTTGCCCTGTGCCGCCAGAAAGGTGTTGGCCATGCCGCCGCCGATAATCAGCATGTCGACTTTTTTGACAAGATTGCCGAGCAAATCGAGCTTTGAGGAGACTTTGGCACCGCCGACAATCGCCGCCACCGGGCGGGCTGGCTTGTCCAGCGCCTTGCCCAGTGCGTCCAGCTCCGCCTGCATGGCGCGCCCGGCGAAAGCTGGCAGCTTGTGGGCGAGGCCTTCGGTGGAGGCATGGGCGCGGTGGGCGGCGGCGGAGAAGGCGTCATTGACGTAGATATCGCCTAGCCTGGCCAGTTCCGCGACAAAGGCCGGATCGTTTTTTTCCTCGCCCTTGTGGAAACGGGTGTTTTCCAGCAGCAGCACGTCGCCATTATGCATCTTGGCGATGGCTTCGGCGGCTGGTGCCCCGATGCAGTCAGCGGCGAAGGCGACAGGCTTGCCGAGATGTTCGGCCAGCACCTTGGCCACCGGGGCCAGCGAATTTTCCGCATCCGGCCCGCCCTTGGGGCGGCCAAAATGCGCCAGAAGGATCAGCTTGCCACCCTTTTGCGTGATTTCCCGCAAGGTCGGCAGAATGCGCTCGATACGGGTGGCATCGGTAATCCTGCCATGCTCCATCGGCACGTTGAGATCAACGCGGGTCAGGACGCGCTGGCCGGAAAGGACGGCGGAATCGAGGGTTTTGAAGGTCATCAGTGCAGATACTTTCCAACAGTGAATATGATACCCGTCAATCCGATCAAAAGCGTAGCGAGAATACCAAGCATCCCCCAAATGGTGGGAACTTGCGAGAAGCGGCCTTCAACGCCTGCAATGCGCTTATCGATTCCTTCAAGACGACCATTAATGCCATCAAAACGGCCTGAAATTCCATCGAACCGGTCGTTGATTCCTTCAAATCGGCCATCCATCACGCTAATCCGGTTATTGAGGCCAGCCACTTCCCTTTTAATTTCAGCAATATCCGCCTGCGTTGCCATCCTGGCCTGAATCTCGGTAATTTTTGGAGCCAGTGTTTCCAAAATCCGCTCAATTCGACCGCCTTGCTCTTCAAGACGCGCTACACGTTGTTCAAGCATTGGA
>JAYVYA010000232.1:0-4160 GCA_043784745.1 Hyphomicrobiales bacterium | reverse complement strand
ATGGCCTATTCCTCCATCGGCCACATGGGCTTTGCCCTTGTCGGCGTGGCGGCGGGCACCACCGACGGCGTTCAGGGCGTCATGGTCTATATGGCGATTTACCTGATGATGACGCTGGGCACGTTTGCGGTGATTCTCGCCATGAGGATCAAGGGGCAAGCGGTTGAAAACATTTCGGATTTGTCCGGCCTGTCGAAGACCAGCCCGTTAATGGCCTTCATCCTCGCGATGCTGATGCTGTCGCTGGCCGGCATTCCGCCGCTCGCCGGGTTTTTCGCCAAATGGTATGTGTTTGTTGCGGCCATCGAGGCGCAGCTGTATCCGCTCGCCGTGCTCGGCGTGCTGGCCAGCGCGGTGGCCTGCTTCTATTACCTGCGCATTGTCAAGCTGATCTATTTTGACGAACCCGCCGCGAGCTTTGATCCGGCCAGCCTGACATTGCGCACCATCATGTCGCTTTCCGGCGCCTTCATCCTCCTGTTCTGGCTCTGGCCCGCCCCCATTGTCGCTGCGGCCAGAGCCGCTGCCCGATCCTTGTTCTAGCGTGCAGCCATTGGACGCCGCCAGCTTTCTTGCCCCCAAAATCGAACGCCATTGTTCTCTGGCTTCCACCAATGATGAAGCCATGCGCCGCGCCCGCGAAGGCCATGGCGGGGGCGTCTGGATTATTGCTGACGAGCAGACCGGGGGCAGGGGCCGCACAGGCCGCCACTGGCATTCCCCGCCCGGCAACCTTCACGCCAGCCTGCTGCTGGTGGACCCGTGCCCGCAGGCGCAAACGCCGGAACTCGGCTTTGTCGCGGGGGTGGCGCTGGCACACGCCCTTCGCGAAGCGCTGGGCGGCGATGGCAGGCTGAAGATCAAATGGCCGAATGACATGCTGTTTGACGGCGCAAAACTCTCCGGCCTGATGCTGGAAGGCTCGCAGCTGCCCGATGGCCGCTTTGCCCTCGTCATCGGCATTGGAGTCAATTGCATCGCCCACCCGGAAAATCTTGCTTATCCCGCGACGTCGCTGGCCAAAATCGCTGCGCGCCCCATTCCCGCCGCCGAAATTCTGGCCCGGCTCGCCAAAAGCCTGAATCACTGGCTCGGGCTTTATGCCGGAGGCCGCAACTTCGCCCTGATTCGCCAAAATTGGCTGGAAATGGCGGCGGGTCTCGGCCAGCCGATTGAAATTGCGCTGGGCAGCCACTATGTCCGGGGTATCTTCTCCACCATTGATGATTTTGGCCGCCTCGTTGTTGCCACCCCTGATGGCACGCAAACGGTAGCGGCTGGCGATGTGTTTTTGAAACCACCGCTGCCACCCGGATCATTTTCCGAAAATTGAACAACCTCCAGAACTGAAAGCCTGAAAAAATATGACCAACCAGACCGATGAATTCGTCTTCCTGCCCCTGGGCGGGCTGGGCGAGATTGGCATGAATGCTGCCCTCTACGGCTTTGGCCCCAAGGCCAAACGCAAATGGCTGATGGTCGATTGCGGCGTCGCCTTCGCCGGGCCGGACCTTCCCGGCATTGACCTGATCATGCCCGACATTGCCTTTGTCGAGAAAATTCGCAAGGACCTTGTCGGCCTCATCATCACCCATGCCCATGAGGACCATATCGGCGCGGTGGCGGACCTGTGGCCGCGCATCGGCTGCAAGCTTTACGCCACCCCGTTCGCCGCCGGGCTGCTGGCCACCAAGCGCCTGTCCGAGCGCGGCGCGCCCAAAGTGCCGGTGATTACGGTGGCGCAGGGCGACACGATTGACCTTGGTCCCTTTTCGGTCGAGTTCATCTCCGTCGCCCATTCGATTCCCGAAAGCTGCGCCCTGGCGATTCGCACCGCGCTCGGCACAGTCGTCCACACCGGCGACTGGAAGATCGACGAAACGCCGATGGTCGGCCGTCCCACCGATGCCGTCCGTCTCGCCGAAATCGGTCGCGAGGGCGTGCTGGCTTTGGTGTGTGATTCCACCAATATCCTGCGTGACGGCGTCAGCCCGTCCGAAACCGAAGTGGCGGCAACATTGGCCGAACTGATCAAGGATGCGCCGGGCCGGGTGCTGGTGACCACTTTCGCCTCCAACATCGCCCGCATCCGCGCTGTGGCGCTGGCTGCCCAAAAGGTCGGCCGCACCGTGCTGGTGGCCGGGCGCGCCATGGACCGCTCGATCGCGGTGGCGCGCGAATGCGGCTATCTCGACAATATCCCGCCCTTTCTCTCCGCCGACGGCTACCGCCATATGCCGCGCTCAAAAGTGGTTGTGGTTGCCACCGGCAGCCAGGGTGAGCCGCGCGCCGCCATGGCCCGCATTGCCATCAACGAGCATCCGGAGGTGACGCTGGCCCCCGGTGACCGCGTGATCTTTTCTTCCCGCCCAATTCCCGGCAATGAGAAGGGCATTAATGGCGTCATCAACGGCCTTGTCGACCAGGGCGTTGAAGTTGTCACCGACCGCAACGCCCTGGTGCATGTCTCGGGCCATCCCCGCCGCGCCGAAGTTTCGCAGATGTATGATTGGGTCCAGCCCAATATCGCCATTCCCGCCCATGGCGAGGGCCTGCATCTGGCCGAACATGAAGCGTTTGCCCTGGGCAAGAATGTGCCCCATGTCATCAAGGCGCATAATGGCGATCTGGTTCTGCTCGCTCCTGGAAAACCCGGCATTGTCGATGAAGTCCAGCACGGGCGGATGCTGAAGGATGGCGACCTGCTGGTCAGCCCCAAAGACGAGGCGGTGCAGCAGCGCATCAAGCTCAGCTTTGCCGGCATTGTCACGGTGGCCTTCGCCATTGATGCCAAGGGCCATCTGGCGGGGGATCCGGATGTGGTGATGGCGGGCCTGCCCGCCCGCACCCGCGACGGCAAGGGCATGGATGAAATTGTCGATGCCGCGATTTTCGAAACACTCGACAATCTCCCGCGCAAGAAAAGTCGTGACGCCGATGCCGCTTCCATGGCGGTGGAGCGCGCCGTGCGCAGCGCCGTTGGCAACGCCTGGGGCAAGAAGCCGGTGGTGCATGTGCTGGTGGTGGAGGTCTGATGATTGGTCGCCTCAACCATGTCGCCATTGCCGTGAAAGATCTGGCGGCTGCCTCCGCCCTCTACCGCGAGGCTCTGGGTGCCAACGTCTCTGCTCCCGAAGCGCTCCCCGAGCATGGCGTCACCGTCGTGTTCGTCCAATTGCCCAACAGCAAAGTGGAATTGCTGGTGCCTTTGGGTGAAGGATCACCCATCGCTGCCTTCCTCGCCAAAAATCCGGATGGAGGCATGCACCATATCTGCTATGAAGTGGATGATTTGATCAAGGCGCGCGAAAAACTCAAGGCGCAGGGCGCACGGGTCTTGGGTGACGGCACTCCAAAAATCGGTGCCCATGGCAAGCCGGTGCTGTTTTTACACCCCAAGGATTTTGGCGGTGTGCTGGTGGAACTGGAGCAGGTCTGATGTTTGAGCCGCTGACCACAGCCATGGCGATGGCCGTCTATTTCACGACCTGGTGGATCGTCCTGTTTGCGGTGCTGCCCTTTGGCGTCAAATCGCAGGCGGAGAGTGGCGAGGTGGTCAAGGGCACCGACCCCGGTGCGCCCGTGCTCACCGGCTTTGCCTGGAAAGCCATGGTCACCACACTTGTCTCTGCCCTGCTGTTTGCGGGGCTGATTTTCTGGCTGCGGACGTTCCCTTAAGCCTTGCACGCAACAAATCGCCGCGCCGCCTGCAAAAAACTTGACCCCGGCCCCGGCACCGTCTACCCATCCGGCACCTTCCAAACGGGAGCGCGTAGCTCAATCGGTAGAGCACCTGACTTTTAATCAGGGGGTCGTGGGTTCGAGTCCCACCGCGCTCACCAATCCCTGGCAAACCGGTTGTGCTGTCCGGGCGGTTCGTTTACCCAAACGCCCGCGCCGCCGCCGCGACGTCGCCCGCCCCGGCAATCGCCGAAACAACCGCTAGCCCGTCTGCTCCTGCCGCCCGCAAATCCGAAGCGTGAACGGCTTTCACCCCGCCAATTGCGAGGCACGGCTTGCCCGCCGGGGCCAGTGCCCGGAGCCGGGCGAAACCTTCGATCCCCAGCGGGGTGGAGGCATCCCCTTTGGTGGTCTGGGCGAAAATCGGCCCTATCCCAAGATAATCGGCCATCGCCACATCTGCGGCGGCCATCTGCGCC
>JAYVYA010000231.1:0-4334 GCA_043784745.1 Hyphomicrobiales bacterium | reverse complement strand
CAGCGCATTGATTTCCCTCACCTTGGGCGCATAGCGCTTGAGGCGGCGGTCGTTGGAGGAGCCAAAAATCTTCTTGGCGAGCGTGCCGAACATAAACTGGACCTTTCAGGGCCGGGCCATCCGTCCCGCCCCCGCCAGAGCCGGGCGCGGCCAATACCCCCGCAAAAAATCGCCGGGCCACTGTCAGGTGGCCCGGAAAACCATGGCGGAGAGATAAGAGCGGGGGTGGGGGTTGTCAATGCGGGCACATCACGCGGCGGTGGCGGTGGCCGCAGAAACCAGGCCTGCAAAATCCGCTACCACGCCCCGCCAAGCCATGTTAGGCCTCGGGCCATGAGCATAAATCCGGCCGGCCCGGCCTGCCCGCAACTGGTTGATGCATGTTTGTCTATATCGCCCGCCGCTTGTTGCTGATGATCCCGACTTTGTTCGGAATCCTGCTGATTACATTCACGATTGTTCAGATCGCGCCCGGCGGGCCGGTGGAGCGGATGGTGGCGCAATTGCAGGGGCTGGACCAGGGGGCGGGCGCGCGCATTGGCGGCGGTGGCGGCGATATTGGCGCGGTGGCTGATTCGTCGCGCTATCGCGGCTCGCAAGGCATGGACCCCAAGTTGATCAAGGAGCTGGAAAAGCAGTTCGGCTTTGACAAGCCGCCGCTGGAACGGTTCTGGATCATGGTCAGGGATTATTCCACCTTCAATTTCGGCCGCAGCTTTTTCCGCGATACCACAGTGCTGCAATTGATCCGCGAAAAGCTTCCGGTATCGATCACGCTGGGGCTGTGGATGACCATCCTGTCCTATGCCATCTCGATCCCGCTCGGCATTCGCAAGGCCGTGCAGGACGGGTCGCGGTTTGATCTGTGGACCTCGATGGTGGTGATCATCGGCTATGCCATCCCCAGTTTCCTGTTCGGCATCCTGCTGATTGTGCTGTTTGCCGGCGGCTCGTTCTGGCAGATTTTCCCGCTGCGGGGCCTCGGGTCAGACAATTGGGACAAATTGTCGATGCTGCAAAAGGCCGGGGATTACCTGTGGCACATGGTGTTGCCAGTGTCGGCGCTGGCTCTGTCGGCCTTTGCCACCTCGACCTTGCTCACAAAAAATTCCTTCCTCGATGAAATCCGCAAGCAATATGTCCAGACGGCGCGGATGAAGGGGCTGACCGAAAACGGCGTGCTTTACGGCCATGTCTTCCGCAATGCGATGATGATTGTCATTTCGGGTTTCCCCGGCGCTTTCATCGGCGCGTTTTTTAGGGGGGCGCTGCTGATCGAGACGATTTTCTCGCTCGATGGCCTTGGCTATTTGTCCTTTGAATCGATTCTGAACCGGGATTATCCCGTGGTGTTTGCCAATGTCTTCATCTTTTCCCTGCTCGGCCTTGTTATCAACCTGCTTTCGGACCTGACCTATACCTGGGTCGATCCGCGGATTGATTTTGAGACGCGGGAGGTTTGAGATGGACGCATTGGTTCCCCTCGCCCCGCCGCTCTCCCGGCGCAAAGGCTGGCTCAAGCTGACGCCGCTCAACCAGCGCCGCCTCGACAATTTCCGCAAAAACCGGCGCGGCTACTGGTCGCTGTGGCTGTTCGGCGTGATGTTCCTTGTCACCCTGTTTGCCGAGGTCATCGCCAATGACCGGCCGGTCCTGGTGTCCTATCGCGGCGAAATCCTGTCCCCGATGCTGTTTGACTATCCGGAGGAAAAGTTTGGCGGCTTTCTCGCCCATACCGATTACCGGGCGGAGGTCATTGCCAAAGAAATCAACGCCAACGGCTGGATGCTGTGGCCGCCGGTGCATTTTTCCTATAGCACGCAAAATCTGGAGGTGCCCACAGCGGCCCCCTCCCCGCCCACCTGGGCCCTGACCGACGCCCAGTGCCGCCCGTCGGCGGAGCGGGCAGGCGGCACCGTTCCGCCCGGCGAAGCCTGCCGCCATATTGAGTGGAACTGGCTCGGCACCGATGTGGAAGCCCGCGATGTTCTGGCGCGGGTGATCTACGGGTTCCGCATTTCCGTCCTGTTTGGCCTGACGCTCGGCTTGTTGTCCTCGGCGGTAGGGATTGCGGCGGGGGCGGTGCAGGGCTATTTTGGTGGCTGGATTGATTTGATTTTCCAGCGCTTCATCGAAATCTGGTCGTCCCTGCCGCAATTACTGATCCTGATCATCGTCGCCTCGGTGTTCACGCCGGGGGTGGGCGGGTTGTTGCTGATCCTGCTGCTGTTCTCGTGGGTGACGCTGGTGCATCTGGTGCGGGCGGAGTTCTTGCGGGCCCGCAACCTCGAATATGTCAATGCGGCGCGCGCGCTCGGATTGTCGAATGTGATGATCATGTACAAGCACATCCTGCCCAATGCCATGGTCTCGACACTGACCTTCATGCCGTTCATCCTGTCAGGATCGATCGAAACGCTGACCTCGCTGGACTATCTCGGCTTTGGCCTGCCCCCCGGCTCGCCTTCGCTCGGCGAATTGCTGCTGGAAGGCAAAAGCAACCTCTCCGCCCCCTGGCTGGCGCTGAGCGGTTTTTTCATCATCGCGACCATGCTGTCGCTGCTGGTATTCATTGGCGAAGCCGTGCGCGATGCCTTCGATCCGCGCAAGACCTTTGCCTGAGGCGACGGGCATGTGGGCGCACCTGCATTCCCGGCATGTCTATCTGGACGCCAATATCCTGATTGAGGCGCTGGAGGGTGTTTCTGCGCGGACACGGGAATTGCGGGGGCTTCTGGCGCTGGTCCAGTCGGGTTCTGTGCTGGCGACAACCAGCGAATGGACCCTGGCAGAGGTTCTGGTGCGGCCCCTGGCTTTGGGCGCGGCGGATCTGGCGGCGCGATACCAGCAAATCCTGTCCGGGGCGGGGCCTGTCGCCATCGCTCCTGTCAGCCGCGCGGTCCTGCTGGCGGCGGCCAGATATTGCGCGCAAACGCGCATGCCGCTGCCCGATTGCCTGCACGTGGCCAGCGCCGTGCAGGCGGGGTGCGATGTGTTTATGACCAATGACCGGGGGATTGTGCTGCCATCGTCGATGGAGCGGGGGTGAGGGGGCGCGGTCGCTGACCGCCAAGTGCAGAATGAACAGTCCATTTCGCATTCGGTCAGCGACCGCCTCTGCAATTTCCTGGTCCTGCCCGGCTCTTGCGGCGCAGGATGTTTTGGATGCACAACAAGGCCAGCCTTGCGGAGAATGTTTTGACCAGCCCCCCCCTTCTCGAAATCAGCAACCTCGGCATCTCCTTCGCCCAGGGCGGCAAGGAAATGCGGGCGGTGAAGGATGTGTCGTTCACGCTGGCGCGCGGGCAGACGCTGGCGCTGGTTGGGGAATCCGGGTCGGGCAAATCGGTCACGGCGCTGTCCGTCGTGCGGCTGCTGCCGCCTTCGGCGATTGTCTCCGGCCAAATCCGCTTCAATGGCGAGGATGTGCTGGCCAAGACCGAACTGGAACTACGGGCCATGCGCGGGCGGCAGGTGACGATGGTGTTTCAGGAGCCGATGTCATCCCTGAACCCGCTGCACAATATCGAAAAGCAGATTGGCGAGATTCTGCACCTGCACGGCACGCGCGGGGCCGCCAAAATCCGGGCGCGGGTGGTGGAATTGCTGGAGGAGGTTGGCATCCCCGACCCCGCCGGACGGCTCAACGCTTATCCGCACCAGCTTTCCGGCGGCCAGCGCCAGCGCGTGATGATTGCCATGGCGCTGGCCAACCGGCCCGATTTGTTCATTGCCGACGAGCCGACAACGGCGCTCGATGTCACTGTGCAGGCGCAAATCCTCAAACTGCTGAAGGATTTGCAGGCGCGCTACGGGATGGCGATGCTGTTCATCACCCATGATCTTGGCATTGTCCGCAAGATTGCCGATGATGTCTGCGTGATGCAGCACGGCGACATTGTCGAGGCCGGGCCGGTTAGCGAGATTTTTGCCAATCCGCAGCATACCTACACCCGGGCGCTGCTGGCGGCGGAACCGAAGGGCCATGCCCCGCCGCTGGACCTCACGGCCAAACCGGTGCTGACGGCGGACAATGTCCGCGTCTGGTTTCCGGTCAAGCGCGGGTTTTTCCGCCGCACGGTCGGGCATATCAAGGCGGTGGACGGCATATCGCTGGCGGTGCGCGAGGGGCAGACGCTGGGCGTGGTTGGCGAATCCGGTTCCGGCAAGACAACGCTCGGCCTTGCCATCCTGCGGCTGATCCGCTCGGAGGGGCCGATTGCCTATCTGGGTCGCGATATCAGCGGCCTGAACTCGAAGGCCATGCGGCCTTTGCGGCGCGACATGCAGGTGGTGTTTCAGGACCCGTTCGGCTCGCTGTCGCCGCGCCTGTC
>JAYVYA010000230.1:0-1655 GCA_043784745.1 Hyphomicrobiales bacterium | reverse complement strand
TCATGGATCACATGGCTGGCGCGCCGTCCGGCGGTCGCCAGATGCCACAAGAACCGCGCCCGGCTGCCCGCAAAGGCTGTTACCGGCACCTGGCCATCGTTAAAATCGCCCGGGTCCATGCAGGCCAGCGCGCGGACGCAATGGCTGCCGGCAAGGGCGCGGGCCGTCATCCGCGCCACCTCGGCGATGCCACCCTGTCCGGCGCGCATATATTGCGCGCACAGCAATATATCTGCACCGCCGCTGCCGGTGCTCATGACGGCTTCCCCGCCACGGCATAGAGGAAAGACCCGCGCCGGGCGGCCAGCCGCCGCTGGCGCTCATTGGAAACAAACTGGCAGGCCCAGCGGCGCAGCCGGCGCGGCAACGGGATGGCATCGGCTTCCTGCCCGAACACGTTCACTTCGATCTCCGCAAAAAATGTCGCCAGAATATCGGTGAACAAATCCCTTGTATAAAACCGCGAAGCAAAGCCATCGCTCGATTGCCACAGCGTTTCGTCGAGCGAATGCCGCCCGGCCCAGAAGCCCCAGGAATATTTCAGCATTAGCGTCAGATAAGCCGATGTGCCGCCCAGATGATAGACCATGATTTTGGTGGTTCCGCCCGGCTTCAGCACCCGCGCAATTTCCCGCACAATTTTGCCCGTGCGCGAGGAGGTGTGGATGACCCCCCAGGACCAGACCAGATCAAAGCACCCGTCTGGAAAGGCCAGAAGTTCGGCATCCATTGCCAGGATTTCGCCGGTCAGCCCCTTCAGGGCAAAGCGCTTTTGTGTCGCCTCAACCGAGGTGGCGGAAATGTCGATTGTCGTCAGAAGGGCCCCGGCCCTGGCGAGCATTTCGGCGTGCAGGCCCATGCCGCAGCCAATCTCCAGCACCCGCTTGCCCGCCAGCGCGCCGGTGTTCATCAAGCCCTCAAACGGGTTGTCACCCCTGCCTACCAGACGGGCACCGTGCAGGAAGCGCCGGTCAATCTCGTCAAACCATTCGCGGCTGAAGCGTTGCAGCTGCACATTGTCCTTCCAGTCGTAGCTCATGGTCCGGACGGTCCACCAGGCGCGGTTGCCTGCCTGCACGTCCTCCAGCGACTGGTGGCTGGTGCGCTTGATGTCCGCTGTCAATGCCCTGTTCCCTCCGGTGCCGGAACGCGCTGGCAGACCGTCACGAAAAGAGTGTCCGCCCATTCCCGACAGTTCAGCGCGCGGGCCAAAGGCGACAACAGCGGGGCCCGCGCGTAATATTGCCGGGAGAGCGCAACAAACCCCCTTTGCGCCAGCACATGGTCCACCGCGCCTGCCCGCAGCAGATGCCGCACATGGGCGTAATAGGCGGGCCGTCCGGTGCAGGAAAACAGCAGCCGCTCAGCCTGCCGGTACAGGCTGGCCCCGTTCGGCATCGAAAAAACCAGAACCCCTGCGGGTTTCAGCGCCCGCGCCAGACGGTCAAAGGCCGCGCTCCAGTCCCCGACATATTCCAGCACGCTCGAACAGAGAATGACGTCATAGCTCCGGGTTTGCAGCAGCGGCGCGGTTTCCAGTGCCGCCACTTCAAAACGGGCATTGGCCAGATTGCTTTTGGCAGCGCGGGCCAGCGCCAGCGCGATCATCTCGGCACTTCCGTCAAAGCCGTCGACACTGCGGGCGCGTCGTGCCG
>JAYVYA010000229.1:0-3097 GCA_043784745.1 Hyphomicrobiales bacterium | reverse complement strand
CCGCATGGTAAGTCGGTTTTCAGCCAGAGCATTATCGCCGCCAGCCTCGATCATGCCCTATGGTTTCATCGCCCGTTTCGCGCCGACGAATGGCTGCTGTATGTACAGGACAGCCCAAATAGTGGTGGCGGGCGCGGACTGACGCGCGGGCTATTGTATGCACGTAATGGCGCGCTGGTAGCTTCTGTGGCGCAGGAGAGTCTGATGCGGGTGAGAAGCAAATGATACCTGTGCTTTGATCAAGCGCGTCTATTTTTTAATCACAAGCAGATTTTCGAGCAAATTATATGCCGAATTTTTAGGCAGAGCGCTCCTCTGTCGCGCACCGAGTGCCTATAGTTTGAAAAATCACTGATAAATCAATTAATTATCTCAACAAGTGTTTGGCATGGCATTTGATTGCAGATTGGCAAGCAAGGTCGACCATATCGGGCAGCCTGGCATGAACCGCCTTTTGGGGGGAGCCATTGGTTTCCGGCTACTTGGCTCAATTGAGGGAAACAACATGAAAATCGTAATGGCAGTGATCAAGCCGTTCAAGCTGGAGGAAGTTCGTGACGCACTGACTTCCATCGGCGTGCACGGACTGACGGTAACAGAAGTAAAAGGCTATGGGCGCCAAAAAGGCCACACCGAAATTTATCGTGGTGCAGAATACGCGGTAAGCTTTCTGCCCAAGCTCAAGATTGAGGTTGCCGTGGCCACTGAAATGGTGGAGCGCGTCATCGACGCCATCACCAATGCCGCGCGCACCGGCCAGATTGGCGATGGCAAGATTTTTGTCAGCCCGCTGGAGCATGCCGTCCGCATCCGCACTGGAGAAAAAGACGCTGACGCGCTTTGACCGGCAAATACCTCTCGTGACTTCGACGCTTTTCTAAATTTTCAGGAGTAAAAGATGACATCCCCAAGAATTTCGGGGCCAACCCGCCTGGCGGCTTATGCCAGCCTCGGCCTTGGCTTGATGATCGCCTGTGCTGGGTCGGCTTTCGCCGATGATGCGCCGGTGCAATCGCTAAACAAGGGCGACACCGCATGGCTGCTGATTTCTTCAGCACTTGTGCTCATGATGTCGGTGCCTGGCCTCGCGCTGTTTTATGGCGGCCTTGTGCGCAGCAAAAACATGCTTTCCGTTCTGTCCCAGGTCTTCATGATCGTATCGCTTGTTGGCGTCGTCTGGGTGCTCTACGGCTACTCCCTCGCCTTTGGCGATGGTGGGGCATGGAACCCCTACATTGGCGGCTTGGCCAAGGCATTTCTGAGGATTGCACCTGAGGGCAAAGCGGTGACAGACGCCGTCTGGCCAACCTTCACCCCGACGGTTTATGTGCCCGAACTTGCCTATATGGTCTTCCAGATGACCTTTGCGATGATAACGCCGGCTTTGATTGTTGGTGCCTTTGCCGAACGGATGAAGTTTTCCGCCGTGCTGGTTTTTGTCCTTGCCTGGATTACAGTGATCTACTTCCCGATCGCCCATTGGGTGTGGGGTGCGGTTACGCCTGACGACGTGGTTGCCGCTGCCAAGGCTCTCACCGCTGCTGGCACTGACGAAGTGGCGAAAAAAATTGCCCAGGCCAAGCTGGACGGGATCACTGGCGGTGCGGGTTGGCTTGCCGCTGGTTCCGCCTCCTGGATGAATGGCATCGGTGCCCTGGATTTCGCCGGTGGCACGGTTGTTCACATCAACGCTGGCATCGCTGGCCTTGTCGGTGCCATCGTTTTGGGCAAGCGCATCGGTTACCCGCGTGAGGCCATGACGCCGCATTCGCTGACCATGACGATGATCGGCGCGTCCCTGCTCTGGGTTGGCTGGTTCGGCTTTAATGCAGGCTCCAACCTGGAAGCCAATGGCACCACGGCGCTGGCCTTTGTAAACACCATGGTGGCGACCGCAGCGGCTGCCCTTTCCTGGCTGTTCGTGGAATGGACCGCCAAGGGCAAGCCGTCCCTGCTGGGCATGGTGTCGGGCGCAGTGGCGGGGCTTGTGGCCGTCACACCGGCTTCTGGCTACACCGGTCCGATGGGTGCGGTGGTGCTTGGTTTGGCCGTCAGCCCGATCTGCTATTTCTTTGTCGCCACCGTGAAGAACAAGCTGGGATATGATGACGCTCTGGACGTGTTTGGCATCCACTGCATCGGCGGTATCACCGGCGCCCTGGCAACCGGCATTCTGGTCAATCCGGCACTCGGCGGCGTTGGTATCACCGATTACTCGGTGGCCAATTTCGTGGGCACTTACAGCCTCAGCGGCCAGATGACCGCCCAGATAACGGCAGTCGTCGCAACCCTGCTGTGGTCCGGGATTGGCTCGTTCATCCTCTACAAAATCGTCGACGCAATCATCGGTTTGCGTGTCAGCCCGGACAACGAGCGTGAAGGCCTCGACGTGGCCGAACATGGCGAGCGCGCTTACAATTACTAACCCCATGTGACCCCTGCGGCGGTTCGCCGCCGCAGGCCTTCGGCTACCTCCCAAGCAACTGGCGGCCCCGCAAGGTGGCCGCCTTTTTTATTTTCCGCCTGTTGCAGGCGCGTTTAGGGTTAAGGCCGCCTTAACCGCGCCGGGCTAGCTTTCCCGGACAGGAACCGCGATTTGAGGGCCGCGGCGGCCCGCCTGGCGGTGGATAGAGCCATGCGGACAACCAGTTTTTCGAAGCCAGAATATATCCCCGAAGCGGTCCGCGAATTTGCGTCCCGGCGCGGCGCAGAACTGGGCGGCATCCTTTTTCTTGCCGGTACCGCCTCCCTTGCCGTCGCATTGATATCCTGGTCCGTTGAAGATCCCAGCTTCAATCACGCCACCCATGGGCCAATCCGCAATTTGCTTGGCTCCCCCGGAGCGATCGCGTCGGACTTGACCATGCAAGTGCTCGGCATTGCCAGCATGGCGGCGCTGCTGCCCATCGCAATCTGGGGGTGGAATCTGGTGCGACGCCGCGAATTTGGTCGTGCGTCCACCAAATTATTGCTCTGGCTGGCTGGCACTATCGCAATTGCCGGGCTTGCCTCCGCATTTCCGGTCCCTGACCGGTGGCCGCTGCCTACGGGCTTGGGCGGCGTGGTTGGAGATATCGTCCTGTTTTTGCCCCGAAAA
>JAYVYA010000228.1:0-1584 GCA_043784745.1 Hyphomicrobiales bacterium | reverse complement strand
CCAAATCCCTCCGGCAGCACGCGCGGAATATTGTCGGCAAAGCCGCCGCCGGTGATGTGGGCCAGTGCCTTGAGGCCCTGATGCTGGCGGATGACCCCCAACAACGATTTTACATACAGGCGCGTCGGCACCAGCAGAGCGGCGGCTAGACTGCGCGCGGGATCGAACGGGGCCGGTGCCGCCCAGCCCAGCCCGGACAGAGCCACCACCCGCCGCACCAGCGAGAACCCGTTGGAATGCACGCCGGAAGAAGCGAGGCCCAGCACCACATCCCCCCCCGCGATAGTGCCGCGCGGCAGCAATTGACCGCGCTCGGCGGCACCTACCGAAAACCCGGCGAGATCATAATCTCCTTTGGCATAAAGCCCCGGCATTTCGGCGGTTTCCCCGCCAATCAGGGCACAACCGGCTTCCTTGCAGCCGCGCGCAATGCCCGCCACTACGCCCGCCACCGCCACCCGGTCGAGTTGTCCGGTGGCATAATAATCGAGGAAGAACAACGGTTCCGCCCCCTGCACAATCAGGTCGTTGACGCACATGGCCACCAGATCAATGCCGATTGTGTCATGCAGGCCGCTTTCGATGGCGACTTTGACTTTTGTGCCCACCCCGTCATTGGCGGCGACCAGAATCGGATCCTTGAAGCCCGCCGCCTTCAGGTCAAACAAGCCGCCAAAGCCGCCAATCTCGGCATCGGCCCCCGGACGCGCGGTGGCGCGTACCAGCGGGCGGATCTGGTCCACCAGAGCATTGCCCGCATCAATATCGACACCGGCATCGGCATAAGTGAGCTGATTGGGCTTGGGCGCTGGCGGGCGGGCGGGCATGGGCATTCCTTTGCTGGCAGCGGGGTAGCGTCTAAAACACCGCATGGCAAGGCAAAGGCGCGATCTGGCGCAATCGCCAGGCCGGGTGCCCTCATGTTGACCCGGCCAGCAAGTTGGAGTTGAAGTTTCCGGCAAATTGCGGGCGGGGCCGAATCGGGGTGCTGCCAGCACCGCAGGACTAACGGGGTATGACATGACACAATGGGTCTACACATTCGGCGACGGCAAAGCCGAGGGCTCGAGTGGTTTGCGCAACCTGCTCGGCGGCAAGGGGGCCAATCTGGCGGAGATGGCCAATCTGGGCCTGCCTGTGCCGCCCGGCTTCACCATTTCCACCGAAAGCTGCGTGCATTTCTACGCCAACGGTCGCCAGCACCCTGCCGAGTTGAAAGCGCAGGTAGATGCGGCGCTGCTCGAAGTGGGCCGTCTGGCTGGCCGCACCTTTGGCGATGCGGCCAATCCGCTGCTGGTTTCGGTGCGCTCGGGGGCCCGCGCTTCCATGCCCGGCATGATGGATACGGTGCTCAACCTCGGCCTGAATGACCAGACGGTGGAAGCTCTGGCGCAAAGCTCCGGCGATGCGCGCTTTGCCTATGACAGCTACCGGCGCTTCATCCAGATGTATTGCAATGTCGTGCTCGACATCGCCTCCTATAATTTTGAGGAATTGCTGGAGGAGATGAAGGAGCACAAGGGCTATATGCTGGATACCGACATGGTCGCCGCCGACTGGCAGGCGCTTCTGGTGCAATACAAG
>JAYVYA010000227.1:0-2887 GCA_043784745.1 Hyphomicrobiales bacterium | reverse complement strand
CGCCAGCGCGTCCCCCTTCACCGGCGTTGCAATATCAGTTGCCGAGCCATTGTTCATGTTATCCTCCAGCTGTGCGGCGGCATCGCGCCTGCCTGCAATGGCTGAAACGCCGGAATGGCCGCCTGGTTCCTTTCAGGAGAGATTAACCCGCTGACCCTGCCGGCCATCAGCCGGTAACGCGGGCCAGACAGGACGAGCGCGAAGATTTCTGGTTGAAAAACAAGGCCTGGCTGATCATCGCCTTGACCATCTCGGGCTGGAAGGGCTTGGTGATCAGGAAGGTCGGCTCGGGCCGCTCGCCGGTCAGCAACCTCTCGGGATAGGCAGTGATGAAAATGACGGGCACATCGAAAGAGGCGAGGATTTCGTTGACCGCATCAATGCCCGAACTCCCGTCGGCCAAATGGACATCCGCCAGGATCAGGCCCGGACGCTTGCGCTGCACCGCCGCCACCGCTTCCCGCTTGGTGCGGGCAATGTCATTGACCTTGTGACCCAGCCCCTCGACCAGCGATTCGATGTCCATCGCAATGATCGGCTCATCCTCGATAATCAGCACGTCGGTGGAAATCTGCCGGGCCAGTTCCCGGCCAGCTTCCCCCAGAAACTGCGACGCTTCGGTGTCCGTGCACTCCAGCGCCATCGCAATCTGGCCGATGCCAAACCCCTCGACCGCGCTCAGCAGGAAAGCGACACGCGAACGCGGCGTCAGTTCTTCCAGCCGCTGCAGGCCCGAGGCATATCCCGACTCTTTGCCCACCGCCTCTGCACCCGCCGAATGAGGCGTAATGCCATTCAGCGGCATTGAATGCCAGACCTGAAGGAATATCTTGTAAAGCGCGACCCGGGGATCAATGGTGGCATCAAACGTCGCAGGCTCCGCCACAATTGCCTCCAGCGTGCTGACGGCATAGGCATCCCCGGCTGACTGGCTGCCAGACAGGGAGCGGGCAAACCGGCGCAAATAGGGAAGGTGGGGTGCGATCGTCTTGGAAATTGACATTGATTTCCCTCATTATCCTGGCTTCGCACATTGGCATGCGGAGTGGGTTTGAAACACACAAGTTCCGGGCTCGGGAAAAGTTCCACAGACTGGAACTTTTTTCGCCATCCAGCGTTTCTTGGCTGAAGGGGTCGCGCGATTGCTTTACATCGCCCGACCCGAAATTATAACCCGGCACCGCCAGCAATACAAATGGTGCCTGACAAGGTTGAACAGCCATGCAAGAGGGTCCTGCAACGCGTTGGAAGTTTGGTGCACCTTTCGACGAAAAGCGCGGAGCGCTGGCAAAATTGTCATCCATGTCACTTTCCCGCATCGGCAAAAAACTGTTCCGTCTCCATGACGGAATGCTGGAAGGGCCCGTGCCTGAGCCCTTGCTTGGATTGCTGGAACAACTCGACGGACGGGCGACAGGACGGGAAGAGGTGCACTTGTCCTTTGCCAATGAGGCCAGCCTATGTTGATTGCCCCCTCAATCAAGCAGGACCTGCTTGCGGCCATTCCGCCGCTGCGCGCCTTTGCGATCTCGCTCTCCGGCAGTCCGGACCGCGCCGACGATCTGGTGCAGGAAGCCCTGGTGAAAGCCTGGGCCAACATGGCATCCTATACGCCCGGAACCAATCTGCGGGCTTGGCTTTTCACGATTCTGCGCAATGTGTTCTATTCGCAATACCGCAAGAAAAAGCGCGAGGTGGAAGATGTCGATGACCGGATGGCCGGTCGCCTTGCCTCCGCACCGGACCAGATCAGCCACCTTGAATTTGAGGATTTCCGGCTGGCGCTGCAGAAATTGCCGGCAGACCAACGCGAGGCGCTGATCCTGATTGGTGCCACCGGGCTGTCCTATGAAGAGGCAGCGGAAGTGTGCGACTGCGCTGTTGGCACCATCAAAAGCCGGGTCAACCGGGCGAGGACCCGGCTGGCACAATTGCTGGGCCTGGAGACGGCGGATGAATTTGCCACGGAGCCGCAATGGAGCGGGGCGATTGGCAGGAATTTGGCGCAGATGACATCTGGTGACTAGGGGCTCTCAGGAGGACGGCGGCTTGGCCTCCAAGAGTGGCCGAAACGAGACAGCGTGACACGACCCCGCTCCAAACTGAACAGTGCAAGCCAATGAAGCAGAAACCCCGCCAGCCCGTTATCATTGTGGAAGGCCAGAACAGCGCTGTGCACCACCAGGCTGAAGCCTTGGTCGCGCGCGGGGCGGACCTTTCCAGACTGGACCGGTATCTTGAACTGTTTTCCATTATTGCCGGGTTTGAAACTCTTCTAATGGCCCTGATTGTGGGTGCGGCCCTGTTGCCTGGGGACGTGTGGCCGCACAATATTCTGGCCCCGGTGGGCGAACGCAACCTGGCTCTGGCCTTGGCGGTCTCGACCGTGCTGAGCGTCGGGTTGTTCGGGGTGACAGCGGCGCGAAATTTCCGTACGCTGCAATACCGCACGGGTCAGCGCAACGATGCCGATACCGCCCTCGAGCAGAGCGAATCGCGCCTGCAGCTGGCGCAAGCCGCCGCCGGCATCGCCACTATTGATTGGGACATCGCAGGGAACCGGGCGGTCTGGAGCGCCAATTTCTTCAAAGTGTTCGGCGTCAGGGACATCTCGTCTGAAATCAGGTCGCCATACGAGCATCTGCTTGACTTGATCCATCCCGATGACCGGGGACGAATGGATGCGATGCATCTGGCACTGCTCAAGGAGGGCGGCACTTATGCCGATGAATTTCGCATCCGGCGCCCCGATGGTGAAACACGCTGGCTGGCTGCGCGGGGCGAGGTGTTTTGCGACGCAAGAGGCATTCCGCGGCGTCTCATCGGGGCGAATTTTGACATCACCAAGCGCCGCCGCACCGAAGAAGCCCTGCGCGACAGTCTGAAT
>JAYVYA010000226.1:0-3235 GCA_043784745.1 Hyphomicrobiales bacterium | reverse complement strand
GAGAAGGTGGCGCGAAGCGCCGGATGAGGGGTATGCGAAGCAGGCTAATTGATTGATCCAAGATCATATTTCGCAATTCGCACTCTGCATCATGCGCTTGGCGCTACCCCTCATCCGGCCCAAGCGGGCCACCTTCTCCCGCAGGGGGAAAAGGAAAGAGCGGCTCAATCTAAACAGATCACGCTCTAGCCGCGCCGGCGAGGCGCGGCTTCTTTTGGGCGGCAAGACTTGGCGCTACGCTCGAATCTGCTGTGCACGCTCCAAAACCCTTGTATAAATCTGCCTCCCTGCCCAGGCTGGAGAGGCGTGCCATGGCTACGAAAATCGCGGTTCAACTGTCCCGCCGCAAGCTCATGCAGGCTTCTGCGGCCAGTCTGGCCGGGGTGAAAAATGGTCTGGCCGCCTCTGCCCTGCTGGCCACAAAGGCGGGGGCACAGCCCGCCAGCCAGAGTGTTGCCGGATACATCCTGGCCCGCCTCGCCCAGCACAGGGTTGAAAAGCTGTTTGGCATTCCCGGCTTCACTTGCAAGGCGCTGTTTGAGGCGGCGGCCCTGCCGGGCAGCAAGGTAGCTTGCGTCATCACCGCCAGCGACAGCGAGGCTGGCCAGGCGGCAGATGGTTATGCGAGGGTGCGCGGCCTCGGGGCTGTTGCCCTGACCTATGGCGTCGGCACGCTCGCCCTGGCTCCCGTCATTGCCGGGGCCTTTGCCGAGCGCAGCCCGGTCGTGGTGATCAATGGCGGTCCCAGCGATGCCGATTTGGCCGCACAGGCGCAGGACGGACTGCTGTATGAGCATTCTTCCGGTCGCCCGCAATCTGACATGACCATTTTCCGGGAAATCACGGCCTTTGCGGGGCGGGCATCCAAAGCCGCCGATGTGCCCAGAATTGTCGATGCCGCCCTCAGCGCTGCCCTCCTCGACCAGCGCCCGGTCTATGTGGAAATTGCCCATGACATCTGGACGGCCAGCCTTGCTGCCCCCGGCGCGCCGCTGCGCCCGGTCAAGCCGCCGGCCGGCGGGGAGGATGCGCTCGCTGCCCAGATTCTGGCCCGGCTGGCCGGGGCGTCCAAACCGGTCCTGCTTCTCGGCATTGAAATCGCGCGCTATGATCTGGGCAGCCAGATCGACGCGCTGGTGCGCAAGCTTGGTATTCCCTGGGCGACCACGCTGCTGGCAAAGTCGGTGCTGGATGAAAGCACACCGGGCTTCGCCGGGGTCTATGGCGGCAGCAATGCGGTTCCGGCGCTGGCGCAACTGGTGGAGCAGGCCGATGTGATCCTCGCCATCGGCTGCGTCTTTGGCGTGCGTTTTCGCAGGCTGGTGACCGGCTCGCGTGACCGGCTGGTGGTCGTGGCCAATGATAAAGTGCGGACCGGCACCGCAACAGGCAAACCAGCCAATCTGGCGACGCTCGCCACAGCCCTCGCCAGCCCGGCCTGGACCGCCAGACCAGAATGGATTGCCAATGCCAACCTGCCCGGCCTCGCCTATGAGCAGCGCCGCCAGTCGCTGCCCAGGCGCCCCGCCAGCCCGGCGGGTACCCTGTCCTACGATCAGGTTTTGGGGGCCGTCAGCCAGTTTCTGACCAACAGGCATATCGTCATTTCCGATACCAGCCTCAGCATGTATGCGGCGGGAGATTTGAAGGTGGCGGGCGCGGGCAGCTTTGTCTGCAATGGCGTGTGGCAATCCATCGGCTTTTCGCTGGGCGCTGCTATCGGCGTGGCGCTGGGGCAGGACCGTCGGCCTGTTGTCATCTGCGGCGATGGCGGCTTCCAGCTCAACCCGCAGAGCCTGTCCACCATGGTGGCAATGCGGGTGCCTGTCATCGTCATCGTGCTCGACAATGGCCTGTATGGAATCGAGCAGTTTCTGGTGGGCGGGTATTATGGCATTCCCTCCGCTTCGCCGCTGCCCTGGCTGGCGCTGAACCGCTGGGATTACGAGGGCCTCGCCAAAGCCATGGGCTTTGCCTCCACTGCCAGCGCGGGCAGCCCCGCCGAATTCGCCCGCGCTCTGGCCAGCGCGGCAGCTTTTGCCGGCCCCGCGCTGATCAGCGTGCGGATAGACCCGCACAGCCTGCCGGCCGGTTTGCCCGCGACTTGAGCGGCGGTGTCAGCCCGCCTTGTGCAGGTCGGCTCGCGGGGGTGGCTGGCAGGTCTCTGGCTCGCCGCTGAAAATTCGCTTCGCATTGTCCAGCAGCACCCTGCAGGTCTCGCGATCATCCGGATCCGTCTTGTCAAAAAAATCCCGCTCCAGCGTCTTGAACCATTTGGGGAAATTCTGCCGGTCGCCGGGGTCGGTATCGGCGACCGTTCCGCCGATGACAATGTCATTCTGGCGGGCGAACATGTAGGCAATTTCGGGCGCGCCGCCCAAGGAATTGGGCTGGCCGCAGCCGCCGCTGAAAAAATAGTCCAGCTTGGGTGCCATGTTTTTCAGGACCACCAGATGGCCGCGATGCGGCTCCATCGCCTCGTCATTCATCAGCGCGGCGGCCCCATAGCCGGTGCAATTGATCAGGATGGTTTCTTTCAGTTTCAAGAAATCATCCCGGCTTTTGAAGGTTTGCTTGACAAATTTCACGCCGCCGCGGGTCAGGTCGAGCACCAGTTTTGGCAGCAGGATGGTCGGATCAACCAGCCAGGTCCGGTAGAGCGTGCCAGACCGCTGGCGGGCATCGGCTTTGGGGCCAAAACTGAGGCTGATCTGGACAGGCGGGCCGGGCAGAACCCCCCAGTCGATCAATTTTTGCAGCGCTTCTTCGGGAAACAGGGCATAGTTCATAATATTCTTTTTGATGCCAAATACCTGTCCGCCCGGGTCCATCGCCACAATTTCTTCCAGCCGGTCGCGCGATTTGGTGAGATAGCCCAACAGGATCGCCCGATCCTTTTTCGTTTTATATTCCCTGAAAATCTGCGATGGCGCGAACTGGCCGCCGGCGAAATAGGAAGTGGTGTTTTTCGCATTCGTATCCTTGGCGTAGTTGGTGATCTGGATGCCCGGCCACCGGCGGCGCAGCTCGGTGGCCACCGTCAGCCCGATAATGCCGGTTCCAAGGATCGCGACCGGCGGGGGAGTGGCTGCAAGGCCGGTTCTGTCCAGAATGTCGCTGGTGTACCGGCACACTTCCGCAGCGCATCCCCAGGACAGGGTGATGCCAGCGCCGCTGTGCCCGTAATTGTGGATGAGATATTTGGTGCCGCCGGGGCCTTCAAGCGGTGCATCCT
>JAYVYA010000225.1:0-3619 GCA_043784745.1 Hyphomicrobiales bacterium | reverse complement strand
GCCGGTCAGGGCGATGCAATAATTCAGCGCCAGACAGGGCTGGAGATTGGTATGCGGCTGATTTCCGCCAGCGCCGGTCACCGAGCCGGGATTGAGCGGCACGAGGTTATTGGCCGGACCATACAGCGTCAGCACTGCCGGATCATTGTTGGGCATGGCGAAGTAGCCCGTCTTGGGAATCACCGCAGACCCCTTCTCGTCATCTCCGGCCAGGCTGTGGCTGTGCGACGGCATTTGCGCGGAGGTCAGCGGCACACTTTCAATGCCGCCCTGCTGCCCCATATCATAGTTTTGAAGACCCGGACCCTGACCCTGGTTGACAGCAACCCGGCCCTGCAAATTGGGCAGCGCAAAAGTAGTCGTGCCATTGCCGCCATACATCGTACCCAGCAGAGAGAACAAGGCCTGGTTTTGGTTGATTGCGAGCAGCTGCCCATTGCAGGGGGCCCATCCATTTGGCGCAAAACCAAAGGAAAACAGGTCTATCTGACCAATAAATTGCTCTGACATGGCATCCCCCGGATCGTTTAAATCCCAGATTGCAGGCATACAAAGACCGACGGAAGCGTTCAACTCCCGTAACTCTTTGAGCATGCTTTTGTTATTCAAATTAAGCATAGTGCAAAGCCGCTGACAACAGGATTTTTTGCTGCATTGAATTTTTTATGCCATCCGGCAAAATAAGAAACAGCATCCCTGTCGCACGCGGACTCCGGGCCTTTGCAAGCGCGGCGGGAATGTGGTATCGAATCGCCCGAAGGATAGAGGCAGGCTCCATTTGTTGTGGGTTTGCCTGCCCGTCCAACCCTCATCCGGTATCAGGAGCCTCCAAGTGGACAAGGATTTGCCGGGCCTTCAGGCCATCGCTGTCCAGCGGCAAGCCGGTGAGACAGCCTGCGTGGCCCCTGCCCCGCGCAAAACTTGGCACGCGCCCCGGCTGACGGTTCTGGATGTGAGCGAGACCAAAAAAGGCGGCGCGCCCGGCGTGGACGCCAGCGACAGTTTCTCCACCGCTTCCTGAGCGGGTTGGCGGCTTTTCCCCGGCTTGCGGAGCCGTTGAACGGCCTCTTGCGCAGCCCCGCCACCTGTTCCAGTTTGGCGGCCATGGGCTTGACCCCAAAGCAGTGGCGATCATGAGCCAGCAAGGCCATTTCCTGATCGCCTCCTATCCCAAATCCGGCAACACCTGGGTGCGCTGCCTGCTTGCCAGCCTGCTTTCCGGCGGGCAGCCGCCAGACTTGAACCAGTTGACAACCCTTTGCCCCATTGCCTCCAGCCGCAAATGGCTGGAAGGGCTGGTGGGCATCCCCACCGGCGAACTGAACGCTGCAGAAATTCTGGAAGCCCGCAACGAGGCCTACTTGCTGGCAGCGCGCACAGCGCCCGGCCCGCTGTATCTGAAAACCCACGACGCCTGGTCGCCGCACCTGTTTCCGCCCTCCGCCACCTGTGGCATCGTGCATGTCGTGCGGGACCCGCGCGATGTCGCCCCCTCCTTTGCCCATCACGGCGGCATCAGCATCGACAGGATGATCCGGCAAATGGCGAGCGCCGGCCTGATCGTCTCGCAATCCCTGCGCCAATGGCGCCCGCAAGCGGATCAGGCCATTGGTTCCTGGTCGGAACATGTGCAATCCTGGCTGAACCAGACAGCTTCCCCCAGCCTGCTGCTGTGCTATGAGGATTTGCGCGCAGATCCATTGGCGCAAACGGCGCGCCTCGCGGCGTTTTTGGGGATTGAACATGACAGCGCACTGCTCGGGCGCGCTGTCGCCGCTTGTGATTTCAGGCTGTTGCAAGCGATGGAGCAAAGGTCCGGCTTTGCCGAGAAGCCGCCGCGCTCGGGCCAGTTTTTCCGTCAGGGCGAGGCCAACGCCTGGCACCGGGCGCTGACGCCGGAGCAGGCCGGGCGGGTGGCGGGCGAACATGGCGCGGTGATGCAGAGCCTGGGATATGCGGTACAGGCTTGAAGGTCCGCGCTCCAAATGGATCAACCGCCTGGTTCTGCTTGAATGCCCATCGCGTCAGGTCTGGACGATTTCCACCAGCTTGTTGTCGATCAGCTGGGTGGCAAATTCCATCACATCGGCGCGGCAGGTGACCTCATCCACGGCAAATTCCGACATCAGCAGGTCCGTCAGTTCGGCAAGGCTGCGCGGCTGTTCCAGCAGCGCCCAGATGCGGAAGCCGGTCTCGTCCAGGCCATAATAATGGCCTGCTTCCAGGCTCATCATCACCCCCGTGCCCTCACCGGAATCGGCATGCAGAATATCGGCATTGCGGGACAGGATGGTTTGAGGTGTCAATGGCATTGGCTTCCTTGCTGGCTTGCCCGAAATCTCTGGCAGATTTTCGCCCGCAGTTCAATAACACTGGCAAATCGCGGTTTAGACCGTTATCCGTCCTCATAAACTTGCCCGGCGGCGCTGACGCCACGGGCCCATTTCGGGACCGTTGCATTTGAGTGATTTTGCGGGAATCTGGCGGCTGGACGGCAAACCGGTGGAAGATGCCGACATCCGCCGCCTCAGCCAGGGCATGGACGGGCGCGGGCTGGCGGCGGCGCGGGTCTGGCGCAACGGCGCGATCGCCATCGTCCACCGCCAGACCCAGATCACGCGGGAGGACCGGGGCGAGCGCCAGCCGCTTGCCGGGGCCAGTGGCAACATCCTCGCCGCCGATGTGCGGCTGAACGACCGGCGCGAACTGGTGCGGGCGCTTGGCCTGCCGGCCGATGGCGTGCAACAGGCCGATACCGCCCTGTTGCTGCAAGCGCTGGAACGATGGGGCGTGGAAACCGCCCTGAAGCGCCTGCAAGGCGATTTCGGCTTTGCACTGTGGAACCCCGAAAACCAAAGCCTGATCCTGGCGCGCGATTATCGCGGCTCGCGCTCGCTGATGGTGCATCGCGGGCCGGAAATGATTGCCTTTGCCACAAGGCTGCGCCCCTTGCTGGCCCTGCCCGGCATGCCGCGCGAGTTGGACGAAATCACGCTGGCGCACTTCCTGATCATGCATAATGCCCGGCCCGCCCGCACCTTCTACCGCGCGATTGACCGTGTGCCCCCAGCCGGATTCATGACACTCACCGCCGGGCACACGCAGGAATCGATTTACTGGACCGAGCCGGTGCAAGGTTCCATCCGCCCGCGTTCGGACAAGGCGGTCGAGGAGCAGGCGCAGGCGGTGCTCGATGTCAGCGTCGCCGATGCCCTGCGCGCCGGGGGGCCGGTAACGGCGTTTCTGACCGGCGGGCTCGACACTTCCAATGTGGTGGCAACCGCCTTGCGGCTGGTGGCTCCGGGGCGTCTGGCGTCGGTCACCCGCGCGGTGGATGGCCCCTACCCGCCTGACAATTCGCATTCGTTTTATGAAGAGGCCCGCCGCGCCCGCGAATTTGCCGCCATGCATCCAGGGCTCGACTGGCGCGCAGTGGGGGAGGACGGGGCCGACTGGGGCGAGCATGACCGCCGCCGCTGGTTTCTCGAAACCGGCTTTCCCAGCCGCAGCCCTGTCAATTTTTCCTGGTTCTATCCGCTCTACCGGGACATGGCGGCGCGGGGCAGCAAGGTGGCGCTCACGGCCGAGAGCTCAGCGTCGAGCTGATCTTGGAGCCCGC
>JAYVYA010000224.1:0-13716 GCA_043784745.1 Hyphomicrobiales bacterium | reverse complement strand
GCAACAGAGGTTGTGCTGGCCTCCGGCTTTCCGGCCAGCGTCATCATGCACGCCAAGGGGCTATCCAACATTGGCAACAGCCTGCCCATGGATATTGGTGCCGGTTCCTATGATGTTTTGGTTCCCGCCATCCCCGGCGTCCTGCCCCGCCCGTCCGATATTGTGACGGACGACCTCGGGCGGCGGTTCTTGGTCGATACTTGCGAGGTTTCCGCTTTGGGCTATCGCATCCGCGTTTATGAGGCCGTGGCCTGAATGGCTGATATTTCAGACGTGACCGCCGCGATTGTGCAAATCGCGGGCGCGGCCCTGTATCCGCCCGGCCAATCCTTGCCCAACAGCGTTTGCGGCTTGCCGGTCAAGATTTTCGAGGGCTGGCCGATGCCCGCGCAGCTTGATGCTGATATCACGGCGCGCACGGCTTGCGTCTCGGTGTTTCCGGTGCCGGGGACTTCGAGCGATCCCGGCCAGATCATGGATTTTGACCCCAAGATCGTGGTGCCAGCCGTGCATGGCATGACCGCAGCCGTCAGCAACAATGTTTTCCTCATAACCGGCACGCCGGGGCCGGGGGAATATGCCACCGTCATCATCAACGGCACAATGTCGTGGTCCTATCTGCGTGTTGCGGGGGATACGGCGGCCAGCGTCATGGCAGCGCTTGCCGCAATGATCCTGGCCAAAGTGGCAGGCGTCACTACCGGGGTTTTTGGCGTCACCATCCCGAATGCGATCAGCCTGATCGTGCGGATTGGCTCGCCTGCGACCGCCGGGGAAATCCTGCATCGCCAAAAACAGCAAATGCGGGTGTCAATCTGGGCACCAGACCCCGCCAGCCGCACAGCGGTTGCAAAAACCGTCGATGTTGCGCTGAAACAGCAGAATATCGTGACCTTGCCAGATACGTCTGGCCTAATGCTGAGTTACTACGGCACAAACATTGATGATATCCCAGAAAAAGCCAACATATTCCGCCGCGACATCATCATGTCTGCACAGTGGGACACACTGAATACTTATCAAGTTTACGAAATTACATCCGTTTCGAACGCGATAAGTAGCGCCGTCACAGTCAATTTCACGAATTAAGGAAACACCCCATGTATGATCTTATGGTCACGCACGCCTTTGCCCAATACCAGGTCGGCCAGCGCATTACCGACGCTGCGGAAATTGCCAATCTCGAAGGCGGGCCAAACCACACGCATTTCGTGCGGATCATGAAGCCGGAGACCTCTGGCGTGCCTGCCCTCATCAAACTGCCCGATGATGCCCCGGCGCATCAAGGTCCATGACGGCACCCGCCGATTGCCTGCCCTCAACACCTGATCCCTGAAAGGCTTCCACTATGCCCACCTTCCGCGACGGCCAGATCAATTTGGCTGGCATCACCAATCCCGGCGTTTACATTGACCAGATTTTGCCCACGCCGTTTATTGTCGGCGTCCCCACCAATATTGAAGCGATGGTCGGCGTCGGCTCTTGGGGGCCGGTCAATGCGGTATCGGCATTTTCCGATGTTGACGGCGGCACCGCCACCTATGGCCCGGCACTCGTGCGCAATGCCGACATCATGACGCATGTCAGCGCCGCCACCAAAGCAGGCAAAGCCATCAATTTCCGTGGCGTGCGGGTAACGGACGGCACAGATACAGCGGCGACAGCAGTCATCCAATCAACTGCCGGGTCGTTTGTCGCGCGATACACCGGCTCGCGCGGCAACCAGATTGGTGTGATTTTCCAGAATTCGACCGCCATCGGTGCCTATTCCTGCATCATTTCATTTCCGGGCCGGTCGCCGGAGCGCTTCGACAACATCCTGCTTGGCCTGCAATCCATGACGGTTGCGCCCGGCACCGGCTATACCAGCGTGCCGACGCTTTCCATCAATGCCCCTCAGGCGGTTTCCGGCGGCGTCCAGGCTACCGCCCGCGCGTCCCTTGTGGTGGTGGGCACGCCTACCTTGCTCACGGGCGGCACCGGCCATGTTGTCAACGACATCCTTACCCTCGGCGCTGGCGTCCGCATCACCGTCCTGACTGTCACGGCGGGCGCAGTGACGACCTTCTCGGTTCTCAGCCCCGGCTCCATCACCGCAGGCTCGGTCCCCGGCACGGTCGGCGCGCAAACCGCTTCCACCGGCGTCGGGATCGGCGCATCCTTCACCTTGGTTTGGGGTCTTGGCCCGGCAACCATCACCTCCGGCGCGGGCTATTATCTGGCTGTAGGCGCGCCTATCGTAGCCACCATGACGGGCGGCGGCACCGGCGGCTCCTATACCCCTGTCGCCTCCTACTGGGCCAATCTGGCCTATGCGGTCAACGTCGGCACGATCCTGCGCGGGCGCTCGAACTACGTGGTTTTTTCCGCCAATAGCTCTACCGCTGTGCCGACAGTCGCCGTCATCAACCGCCTGACCGGCGGCGCGGATGGCGCGGCGGGCGTCGGCACCTTGCAATTGATTGGTTCCGATGCCTTGCCCCGCACCGGCATGTATGCCTTGCGCGGCTCCGGTATGGACAGCTTTGTCCTTTGCGACAGCATCGACATTACCACTTGGCCGACAATGACATCCTTCGGGATTTCGGAAGGCAGCGCTCTGGCTATCGGCACCACGGCATCTGGCGACAGCATTGCGGGCGCTGTTGGCGCGCGCGCGGGCATTGGCCAGGATGACCCGAATTTCTGGCTGATTACCGGCGATTGGCCCACATTTTACGACGAATCCAACGGCACCCGCCTGGTATCGCCCACCGCTTTTGCGCAAGGACTGCTGGGCAATCTCTCGCCTGAGCAAAGCCCGATCAACAAGCAGCTGGTGGGCGTGATCGCCACGCAAACGTCCACGATGGGCGTGCTGACATCGGATGCCGACAATGCCATTGCGCAGACAAGCGGCATTGATATCATTGGCCGCTCCGAAGCGCTGGGCGCGATTTATTTTTCCTTCCTCACCGGGCGCAATACATCATCCAATACAGCGGCGGCGGGCATCGAATACACCCGTTTGACGGCATTCATCATGCGCTCGCTGTCGGGTGCGGCAACCCGGTCAATTGTCGGCTTGCTGCAATCGGCCACGCGCGCCAATGACCCCACGCGCATCAAGGCAAAAGCCATTCTGGATTCGTTTTTCCAGCAATTGGTCAACCCGTCCAGCGGCTCCGGCGGCTATGGCATGATCGATTCGTTCGCTACCCAATGCGACGAAACAAACAACACATTTGATACGATCATCCGGGGCTATCTGTTCGCATTTTGCCGTGTGCAATATCTCAATGTTGTTCGGTATTTCGTCATCAAGCTCAATGGCGGCGGCAATGTCCAGGTGACAACACAAGCCAATCCGCCCAGCGCCTCGCAGCTTGCCCTTGGCCTTGCCGCGTAACCTTTCCCTTCCTTTTCCAATCACCTGAAAGGCTAACGCAATGGCCGTCAATCGCATGTCCGTCGGCAAGGACTACAGCATTTCTTTTTACGACGCCGACAGCAATTCTATCATCGACTTGGGCGACGTGCAGGACGTGACGATCACGGCGCGCAAGCACAACATTTCGTCGATGCCCTACAATGACGTGCCGCGCTTCGGCTTCGTGCCCGATGGCTACGACATCAAATTCACCATCGTGCGCACAAGCGCGGTGCTGGAGGAATTCCAGCTTGCGGCGAACAACCGCTTCAACAACGGGCAAAACACCGCAGCCGGATTTTTGAACGAGACCATCCGCAACCCGGATGGATCGGTGAGCCGCTATCAATATACCGGCTTTGTTTTCTGGCTTGGCGATGTCGGAAGCGTCTCGCGCGAAAAAACCGTCATGCAGCGCGGCGAAGGTTTGGCATCCGACAAAAAGGCGATTTCATAAATGAGCACGTTCAAAGAAGAAATTTTTGCCCGCTACAAGGAAACCAAGACCGAAACGGACACGTTCGGGCGCAAAATCACGGTGCGGCGCTTGCGGCCTTCGCAGCAGATAGCCGTGATGAAAATGGCCGATTCGGGTGAGCAATCCGTCATTACGGTTCTGACGACATCGGCTGCGGTGATCCGCATTGATGAGGATGAAATGTCATTCCCCCGCACTTTGCCGGAGTTGAATTCCGTCATGGACCGGCTTGAACAGGAGGGCATCAGCGCGGCGGCAAAAGCCTTTTTTGCGCTGAACGGCGGCAATGACAAGGCGGAGGACGGCGAAACCACGGCGGAAGCCGCAAAAAACTCAGCCGCGACCCCAGCCTGAAGCAGGCACTCGGCTTGGTGAAGAATGGGGTGGATATCGACGTGGCCTTTGCGCTCGATGCAACCGAATTGATGGCGTGGACAGTGGTTTTTGGCGAACTGGACGGTGCGTCAACCTTCAACTGGGACGCCATGGAATGGGAAGAACGCTGATGATCCCTGAGGCTATGCCAGCCAAAGGGATGGCCAGAATACACGATGCCAGCACAACGCCCATGATTTTCAGCGCGATCATCGGGCCTTGCGGCAATGCCAAAAGCCGCCGCCACATCGACGCGGCAACCAAAGTCAATCCCAGCGCCAGAAAAAACATCGCTGCTTGGGGTTGAGATTTCATACCCATCAACCAAAACGGCACAGTTGCCCACAACGATCGCCAGAACAGGCTTTTCCAAATTGCAGGTTCGCTGTCGCTATCGTGCTCGATAATCCTGCCCGCGGCTTCCGCAACGGCGGCAATCGCCATATGCGCGGGAACGTCGAACCATTCGCCCGCCATCCGGTAGCGCGCCAGCGCCGCATGGGCTTCCTGCTCAGCCATCATGGCATCGTCGCACCCCGCTTCAAACACCAAGCGCAAGGGAAACGGGGAAGACGTTTGCAGCGTGGCCAGCCGGGCTTGGACGTTTGTGCTGATGCCGATCTTGACCAAGCCGTGCCCCCCTTCGATCACATAGACGCTGGTGCGCATTCTGCCTTCGAGGCCCCTCATGTGCCAGTCATGAGGCCCAAAGCTGACGCCGGGGCGTATGCCTAGAATTCGCGGGCCGCTAAGCCAAAACCGCATAGGATTGCCTCATGTTGAAGATAGGGGAACTGGCGCTGTTTTTGGAAAGCCGGGCGGTTGCGGCTAGGCATGGATTGCTTGAAGTCACACATCATTTGATGGATGACGTGGCGACAGATGCAAAAGCGCTGATTGGGCATGAAATCGACCGATGGCCACCGCTGGCGGACAGAACCGTAGCCGAAAAGCAGCGCCTTGGCTATGTCGGCCAGATTTCGCCAACCGATCCGCTGTTGCGCACCGGCGACATGCGCGAATCGATCAAGCCGGACGCCGAGTTAACCGCATACGGGGTTGAGGGCGTCGTGGGATCGGGCAGCAAAATCGCCCTGTATCAGGAAATGGGAACGTCGCGCATTCCGCCCAGGCCATTCCTGGCCGAAGCCATGGCGCACATTGAACACAAGGCCCGGCATGAAATTGAGCTTTTCGGGGCGGCGCTGCTGCGACCCCCGGTTATCTAGGACGCCCCCGGCATGATCACATCCTTCGAAGTTGGCGCAATCTTCAAGATCGTGGACGGGGCAAGCCTGCCGCTGGCGAATATTGCGCGCGAGTTGGGCAAACTGGATAGTGTGGCCAAGACATCGGCTAATTTTTTGGCCGCTGTGGCGAAATCTCTTGGCAGTATCGACACGCTTGGCCCGACACTCACTCGCTACATGGCCTCTTTGGCGTTAGATTTTGGCCGGATTGACAAGCTTGGGCCGACTCTCGCTCGCGGCATGCTGGGGCTAGCTACGGAACTCGGCAATCTTGACAAGGCCGCAGCAGCAGGGGCGCTAAGCGTGGGCGCGCTGTTGAAAGAATTGCGCGGCATTGGCCGCATGTCGCGCAGCAGGCATGGCCTTGCGCAAGAATTCGACAAATCAGCCATTTCCATTGACCGGGCAAAAGACAAGGTTGCGTTGCTCATAGGGGAGTTGAAGACCGCCGCAACCGCCGCGCATGGCATACGCGTTGCGCCGAATCAGATTGCAGCAGCCCATGGCGTGGGCCGCCCACAAGGGTATGGCCGCGCAGGCCTTGCTCATGGCGCAGGCGGTGGTGGCGGCGGTTCTGGCCATATCAGCCAGAACCTTGGCTTCAACGCCGGGCAAGGCCCGCACGGCGCGGGTATGGGCCTAGGCATGGGCGGCTTTATCGGGGCAGCGATTATTGGCAAAGGTGTTGCCGATATTATCAAAGACGGTGCGCATCTGACGCATGTCCAAGAGCAGATGATCCAGGCGGGGATGACGCAAAAGGAAATTGCCGAATCGACAGCTGCCGCATGGAAAGCCGCAGCAGCGAATGGTTTAAGTGTCGTCAAAGTGCTTGAGGACATCAAAGAACTACGCTTCCCGCTCGGGTCGACTCAGCACGCGATTGATTTCATCGATCCGCTCGAAAAAATGCGGGTGGTGCTAAATTCCGTGAATGAGGGAAGCGGCAATTCCGCGCGCGATGCGGCTTACAAGATGGCCCGTGCCGGGGAATTGAAGGGGTTGAACACCCCAGAAGAATTCTATTCCTATTTCAACAACATGACGAAGGCGATATCGGCCACCGGCGGCAAGGTCACGCCTAATGATTATGCCCAATTCACAAAATATGCCGGTATTTCGGCCATGGGCCAAAGCGAGGATTTCTACACCAAATATGCCCCCTCATTGATCCAGGCATTCGGCGCGTCATCCGCAGGCACGGCGGGCATGTCGCTGTTTTCAACTATTTCGCAGGGCAAGGCTACCGGAAAATCCGTGAAGCAATTCGCAGAAGACGGCCTAATCGGCGACGAAAGCAAGATTGTTTACAATAACGCTGGCGACATCAAGGGCATGCGCGCCGGTGCCGTCGTCGATAACGACATGTTCGTCAAAAATCCTTTTGAATGGATCAAGACATACATGCTTCCAATGCTGGAGAAGAAATTCGGAACACTTGACAACTCGGAAAACAAAGCCAAGGCCGTTACGGAGATCGGTGAACTTTTCGGCAACCGGACCGCCGCAAAAGACATTGGCGAAATGGTTTTCCGCTCTAAAAACATGGACCGCGATGCGGGATTTGTCACTCAGTCGCGAGGCATCGAAGGTGCTGTCAGCCTGCTGAAGGACGACCCGACGGCGGTTATGAACAAGTTCACGACCTCGTTCAACAATCTCGCGACCGCGCTAGGGCAGCCAAGCGTCGGCAATGCGCTCGGCATTCTCAACGGCATGTCGGATGCGATGAACCATATGGGCAAGATTGCCAATGAGCATCCACAGGCAGCAAAGTGGCTAGTGGGGGCCATGGAAGGACTTGCGGTTGCCTTGGGCATTCTGACCGCCGTCGCGGTTGTGGGGGCATTGGCGGCATTCCTGCCCGGCGGCTTTATCGCAATCGGCTTTCTTGCGGTTGCGGCGGTTTTTGGCGCATTTGTCAATAACGGCGGGATCAAAAAGTTTTTTCAAATGTTCGAAGCTGTTGATATGGCGAAATTGGACAAGTTTGACCGGGCCTTTGACCGGCAGGGGCTTGGTTCCCCGTCTATGCAGGGCGGCAAGCTGGGATTGGACCCTATACTGACCGACCCCAAAACGGGCGAAAGCCTTTCCGTGCCGGGATTGCAGTTTAAAAAACCCGATATGGGCATGGGCTTAAAAAAGATGTCCTTTGGGAGCGATAGCTCGGCCAACAGCGAGTTCGTCGAAATCCTTGCGCAAGGCGTCTACCTCGGCATGAAGCGCCTGATGGAAGGCACCGGCGCGTCATCCGGCGGAATGGGCGGCTATGGCGGCGGCATCATCGCTGCGGCCTATGGCAACGACAATGCGGCTGGCGGTGGATCGCCGCGCATGGGGCTGAACAATATCGGCTCGCTTTCGGGATTGGACCAGCATGCAGGCGGTTCGGTTGCCTCGCTTGCGGCGCATCGGAACCTGCGATATGGCGGCGCGAGCGGCGGGGGCAGCATGGGGGAAGGCGGGTCACGTTCCTGGCGCAACAATAACCCCGGCAATATCGAATTCGGGGCCTATGCCCGATCCATGGGCGCAACCGGCAGCGACGGGCGCTTTTCAATCTTCCCCTCCTATGAATCGGGCAGGCGCGCGCAAGAGCACCTTTTGTTTGAAAGCCAGAGCTACAAGGACAAATCGCTCAGCGCGGCAATTGGGCGCTGGGCACCTCAATCTGAAAACAACACCGGCGCCTATATTGCGAACCTTGCAAAGGCCGGGGGAATTGGGCCTGGCACCAGAATGTCAGATATCAGCCCGGCAGCGCGTGCCAAAATTCTTGACGCCATGCAGGCGACAGAGGGCTGGCGTGTGGGCCGCCATCGGGCGAGCGGAAGCCTTACCAGCGGATCGGCGGCAGCCGGGGCCATTGGCCTAAACATCAAGCCAGGGGCCGATGCTGCTGGATCGGCATACCCCGGCGTCATGGCCCTTGCGCAGGCAATCCAGGCCGGTGACATGCCCGGCGGATTCAACCGATTCACGGCGTTCAAGGACGACTATCATGAAGGCACGGCATCCCGCCACGCGCAGGGCCTGGCCGGGGATTTGACGCTGAAAAACCCCGCCTATTCCTCCATGGCAGCCGAAAAGGTGCGGGACATGATCCGCGCCGCCGGTATTTCGGATGACCAATTCCGCGTTATCGACGAATACAGAAATCCGTCGGGCCGCGCCACCGCCGGCCATATCCACTACGAGTTCAAAACGCCGAATGCCGCTGCTGCTTTTGCCGCAACGCAGAAAGTCGTTCCCATCCCGCCCCCGCCCGCGCGCCGCCCCGCCGCCAATGACGCGGGCACCCCCGCAAACCACCACCTCTATCTCGACGGGCAGAAAATCGCCCATGTCGTCAGCAAGCATCAAGCCAGGGGCGCGGCCCACCCGACATCGATTGGCGGCGCAGACTCGCGCACCAGCTATGCCGGACCGGGCCATGCGATGAGCGACGTGGCCTAAGCACATGGAAACCTTTCGCGCGCCCCGCTGCTATCTGCGCATTGGTGGCGTCAAGGTCGCGTGCGAAAGCGCAACCGTGAAGCTGAAATCGACCCGTTCCGGCAATACCTTTTCCGCCGTTCTGGCCATTGGCGAAACCCGAAAAGCCGGGTTCGACTATGCCGAATGGGCAGATTACCAGCCCGACGACGTGACGGTGGTGATGTCGTCAGCCCTGAATTTCGGCGACGAAACCGACATGATCACCGGCAAGATCGACAAGCCAGAGATTGACTGGATGACGGGCCGGGTCAATGTCAGCGGGCGCGACAAAACCGCTGAATTGACCGAAAAGCGCCGCTCGCAGAAATTCCAGAATCAAAAAACTGACGAAATTGTCAAAACCATTGCCGGGGAACATGGCTTGTCGGTATCTGGCGCGGGCGGTGGCCTTGATATGGCCGGGAAAATCTACACCCAGGACACGGTGCATCTGACCGTCAACAAAACGGATTTCGAAATTATCTCCGACCTCGCCGAGCGCGAGGGCTATCGCTGGTATGTCCAGGGTAAAACCTTGTATTTCGAGCCAAAAGAACAGGACGGATCGGGCACATACCAAGTCAAATTTACACCGCCTGGCGCTGGCAATGCGGTTGCCACGGGCAATCTTCTGTCCCTGCGCACGTGGCGCAATATGACGGCAGCAAAGCCCCATAAAGTCAATGTGCGCTCATGGCACCATGAGCAAAAGAAGCTCTACAATGGCAAGGCGGAAGCGGGCGGCGTCGGCACGGCAATTGAGCATGAGCACCACCACAATGGCCGCAACGACGCGCAGGCCGAAAAGCTGGCAAAATCCCGATTGGCCAATGCCATCAGGCACGATTGCAATGTGTCGATCACGGCACCCGGCGACTTGACGATTGACCCGCGCCAAAAGCTGCAATTGATCGGCACCGGCACAATTTACGACCAAACCTATGACATCGACACGGTGGAATTGAGCATCGACTGGGGCAGGGGGTTCACGATGGACATCGAATCCAAAGCGCCAAAGCAGGGACGCTCGTGATGGACGAGTGGCTTGACATCATCCGCCGCGAAGCCGCCAATATTGTCGCCAGCCGACAGTTGAAATCGACTTTGGTTGCAACCAGCTATGATCCAGCCACGCATTCCGTAAAGGGCATTTTGGTCCCGCATGGCGTTGAAACCGGGTGGGTGCGGCTGGCAGCCATCCATGCAGGCAACGGCTTTGGGATTGTCATGGGGCCGACGCCCGGCGATGCCAAAAAACTGGACGGCGATCAATTCGACATCGAATTCGACGCAGGTGACCCGAACACGATTGTTGCGCGCCATCGCCAGCATTCCAAGCAGGACGCCCCGCCCGCTGTCAAATCTGGCGAAATGCTGATCCAGCATAAAAGCGGGCACTACGTCAAATTCAACGCTGCGGATGAAATTATGATTTTTCATAAAACAAAATCGCAGACCATCCACAAGGCCGATGGCCGGGTGATCTCTATGCCCGCGCCGAACAAGTTCATATTCCACGGCGGCGACCCGGACAGCACAGAAGACCCGGCGACATTTGATTTTGTCCTGACGGCCTCAGGCACTTCCAAGAACGTCAAAGCAAGGCTCCCTTGATATGGCCCTCGATGTTCTGATTTTGGGGCCATTCGAATTTGCGGATTTTGCCGTGCCGAACGAGTTGCCGTTTGGCGGCGCGCAAAAAATGACCGTGCATAAAATGCCGGGCGGCGGGCGCGTCATTGATTGCATGGGACCTGACGATCAAGACATTGCGTGGTCTGGCAGGTTTTTCACCCCTGACGCATTGGCCATGGCGCAGACGCTGAATGCCCTGCGCACTGCGGGCAAACCATTGCCATATTCAAACGGAGTGGAATCCCGCACGGTTGTGATTTCTGAATTTCGCGCTACCGTCCACAAATTCAACTGGATAGAATATGAAATTGTGGTTGTGCCAGCAGATACGGGCGCAGGCGCGGCAGGGGGAGGCGACTCGGTTACATCGCTTATTTCATCAGATTTCTTGTCTGCGGCGTCGTCTATCGGGTTAGGCGGCATAACAGCGGGGCTTGGATCGCTGGGCGGCCTCGTATCGGGACTTGGCGGGCTATCCGGCATAGCAGGGCTGGCCGGGATAGGCGGGATAGCATCCGGGCTCGGTGCGCTTGGCGGGATTGCTTCAACGGTCGCCTCAGGTATTTCATCGTTCTCCGGGGCAGCGTCAAATCTGGCCTCATTCGCCCAATCAGGCGCATCCGCCATCGAATCGGTTGTCAAACAAGGGCTTGCGATTACCTCATCCGCCGAATCCTTTTTGGCTGCGCCGGGCCAAATTCTGGATATGATCGATCCAATAGGCAACGCGGCCTCATTCGGCGGCGTGCTTGCGACATTATCCGGCGCTGCGGATTTAAGTTCTGCGCTATCCGATACGCGCGGATTTCTTGGCCGGGCGACCTTCAACATTCAGCAGGTGCGGCTTTGATATCGTTCGTCAATGGCACGCTTCCGGCAAAAATTCTCCGCACGGATGGCGTAACAAGCTTGTTTCAAATTGCTGCTGCGGAGTTTGGCGACGCCACGCAATGGTATCGGATTGCAGCCTTGAACGGGCTAATTGACCCATGGGTCATTGGTGGCCTTGTGCTCAAAATTCCGGCAAGCGGCAAATCAAACGGGGGCATCCCCAATGGCTGATTTGAGCTTGGAATGGGGTGGCGATTTGTCGCTTTCGCCTACCGGCGATCTCGTGATGTCCGAAAGCGATAATCTGACGCGCCAGCGGATATTGCGGCGATTGCTGACGAGCGTGCGCGGCTATGTCTGGCACCAGGATTACGGGGCAGGGTTGCCGCAACGCATCGGGCTGGTCGCCCAAGCGCGCTCAATCCGCGCTTTATGCCTGTCTCAAATCAATCTTGAAGCATCGGTGGCCAAGCTTCCAATCCCCGTCATCAAGGTCAGCGCAGCCTCAAACGGGTTTTTTCTGATCGCCATCTTTTTCACCAACGCCCTGACCGGCGTTGCCGCTTCCATGACACTTGAGGTTCCCTCCAAATGACCACACTCAACACGCGATCCAAAAACACTATTGTCGGGAATTTTGCCGCTGGTGTTCAAGGCCGCGTGGCGCAATTCGTCAATTTTTCCGTCGGCTCGGTATTCCTGGCTTTTGCTGAGGCTGTGGCTGGCGTGGCGCTGTGGCTGCAAAGCATGGCCATTGCGATCTTGAAGCAAACCCGACTGGCGACATCCTACGGGGCGGACGCAGACAGTTTCATTGCCGATTTTGGCATCATGGCGCGGCTGGGCGCGATTGCATCTTCAGGGCTTGTGACGTTTTCACGCTATACCGCGTCCGCGTCCGCGCCCGTGGTGCCGGTGGGCGCAACAGTTAAAACCAGCGATGGCCTGCAAGTTTTCACGGTCTATGCCGATCCGACAAACTCGGCATTTTCGCCTGCCCTTGCTGGCTATGTCATGCCCGCCATGGCACTGAGCGTCAATGTGCCGGTCGCGGCGGCTGTGCCTGGTGCTGCGGGCAATGTCGCCGCTGGCACGCTGTCGCTGATTTCATCGGCGGTTGCGGGCGTCGATACCGTGGCCAATCCGGCGCTATTCATCAATGGCTCGGATTTTGAAACCGACGCCGCGATGAAAGCACGATTTGTCCTGACCATCGCCGGGATGCGGGATGCAACCGAATCCGCCATTGGCAAAGCCATTTTGGCGCTCGGTGTCAATCTGCAATATGCGATCACATCAAATGCCAATCCAGACGGGTCAACGAATTACGGCATGGTGACAGTGTTTGTCGATGATGGCTCCGGCGCAATCCCATTGCCATTGCTGACCAGCGCGCAATTGGCAGTCAGTTTGGTGCGCGCAGCCAGCGTCCGCACCGGCGTCTATGCCGCCACGGTCCTGCCCGCCAATATCAACATGTCGATCGTCACCGGGGCCGGGTATCTGCATTCAACGGTCGTCGCGCAAGCAGTGGCGGCGCTGGGCTTGCAGGTCAATGGTCTGGGCCTGGGTAAAAGCCTGCCCTTTTTCTCGCTTGCCGCATCCGTCCTTGCTGTGCCGGGGGTGGCAAGCATTTCCGGCGTTACCCTCAACGGCGGCGCTGCGGATTTAGTGGCGACAATAGGCCAGACGATTAAAATCGGCTCCTTGGTGGTGTCCTGATATGGCCACCGGCGATAGCCTTGATGTCATAAGGCGGCTGCGCAGCCTGATACCCGGAGGGTGGTTTGATAGCGTCGCACCGGTCCGCGATGCAATCGTAGGCGCTGCTGCCGATGTTTTGGCGGGTTCCTATGCGCTGTTGATTTTTGTGAAATTAGCCAGCCGCAGGATCACGTCGTCAGCATGGCTGCTTGATCTCGACGCATGGGGTTTTTTCGCAACCGGAGTCATCCGCCGCACGCAAGAAAACGACGCCAATTTTCGCGCGCGGTATCTTGCCGAAATTTTCCGCCCCCGTTCCACCAGGGCGGCAATAGTCAAAGCGTTGACCGATTTGACCGGGCGCGTACCGCAGGTATTTGAGCCATGGAATCCTGGCGATTGCGGCGCTTTGGATGTCGGCACGCTGTCATTGGAGGGCAGCAGCCTTTCGCCGGTCGCGGTCGGTGGTCTTGATATTGGACCGGGCGGTCTGGACCTTGGTCTTGGTGCGCAACTGGATTTGCCGGTTGAACCGACGGGGCAGAGCTTTGGCG
>JAYVYA010000223.1:0-13113 GCA_043784745.1 Hyphomicrobiales bacterium | reverse complement strand
CGGCCAAGCGCACCCCTCACGTCCCGAAAATGAAAATAGCTCGCGCAAACGACCCCATTGCATGGCGCAAAGCTCAAGCGCTGAATAATGCGGGCTAGTTTGCTAAAGGCGGAGGCTAATTTGCCTCAATGCGACATCATAATTGTAGATACTGGCGTGCTACCCTTATTGCGGTTTAAGGACACAGGGATCGAAGTTGTCCCAAGAGAGTCAGTTATTGGCATAATTGAAGTTAAACGGAGATTGATCAAATATTCTCTTTATAAAAATAGTGGTCAACAAGAATCAGGCGCGTTAGCGCACTTGAATAAAATATTAGATATTCTTGATGAAAAAAATTCAGTAAAAAATGACGTAAATTTAAATTTATTTAATAGGCACGTTGGTAAGCACAACTACTCGAGCAATAAACCACTATTGGGAGTGATTAGTCTTCAGAAAGGCGATATTAATTTTAGATCGGATGTCTCCAACTTAATTGGCCAATCGGATAGTTCGGTTGATTTTGTATGGTCAATGGATGGGTCTGCAATCATTCCAGCTATGAAAAGTGAAACGGATCAGCTTTTTTATTCACATACCGCGCGACCACAATCCGGGGATTGGAAAAAAATTCATCCTTCACTATTCAAAAATGCTACATCTGAGTATTATTCACTTTACGTTGATCGTAACCCGTGCTGGGAGCCACTAACCAAAGAGGACGGCTTAAGTCGAGCAACTGTTTTTTCGAAAATGGTAGGTATCATATCTCTTATGCTATCTAGAGTTGTCGCAACTCCCTTGGCAGAGGGTCATATTAATGCTTATTACCTCCGCGATTGAAGAAAAATTGCAATTTATTCGATTTTTACGTAGACAAAAAAAGCCCGCCAAACCGGCGGGCCTCTTTTCGTTTCAGCACAGCAAAAGCCTCACGCCATCGCAGGCAGCGCGCCCCGGGCCTTCTCCACCACAGCCTTGAACGCCTCCGGCTCATGGATCGCCATGTCCGACAGCACCTTGCGGTCGAGCAGGATGCCGGCCTTGTGCAGGCCGTCAATGAAGCGGGAATAGGTCAGGCCCAGTTCGCGCACGGCGGCGTTGAGGCGGACGATCCACAGGGCGCGGATGGTGCGCTTCTTCACTTTGCGGTCGCGCGTCGCATATTGCATCGAGCGGTCCACCGCAGCCTTGGCAGCGCGGATGGTATTCTTGCGGCGGCCATAAAAGCCTTTTGCCGCGTCGAGGGTTTTCTTGTGCTTGGCGTGCGAGGTTACGCCACGTTTAACGCGAGCCATGATGCTCTCCTAAGAAGTTGGAAACAGGAATTGCGGGGAAAAATCCCGGCCCGGGAAATCATCCATTGGGCAGGAAATATTTCTTGATGTTGTCACCATCGGTCTTGAACAGAATGCTGGTGCCGCGCAGGTTCCGGATATTCTTCTTGGATCGCTTGATCATGCCATGGCGCTTGCCTGCCTGGGCATATACCACCTTGCCGGTGCCGGTGATCTTGAAGCGCTTTTTGGCGCCTGATTTGGTTTTCAGTTTGGGCATTTGGCTCTCTCCATCTGGGACCATTGCTGGCCCCTGGATTGTTCATGCGGCTCCGTTGCCGGACCCGTTCGTCTCCGAATGAGCGAAAACAACCCGCCACGGCAGCCCTTGATCAGCCGGGCGGGTTGAAGCTGGGGTGTATGACGGATTTGTGAGGGCGATGCAAGGGGGGGTGCTCCCAACTACCTGCGCCCCAAGGCGCCGGCAGCCGCACCTCATTTCCCCGCCGGCCCGGCGTGCATGATGGCATCATCCTTCGGGCCATCGACAATCAGGAAGCCGGCGAGGCCGTGTTCCAGCCGGGACAGGGCGTGGTCCACCAGCGTGTAGCGGCCGGAGCGCAGGATTTTGAAATCGACTACCGATGCGCCGCCGGGCGGCACGCTGATGGTCTGCACACCGGTAATTGGCGGCGAGCCAAGGCTGGCACCCTGATAGACGTGCTCAAAAATAGTGCCGATGATGTGGAAGGACGAAGTGAAATTGGGCCCCCCAACCCCAAAATACACCCGCACGCTCTCGCCAATATTGGCCCGCAGCGGGTGCGATTTGGTCAGCGCGCCGACCGCGCCGTTGAAGGTGAAATATTCGGGTCGCTCCCCGATAAGCTTTTCATAATCCATCTCCTGGTCGCCATGGGTACCGAAGGGCTGGGCGGTGTAGAGTTCGCCCTGCATCACGTAAAATTCGCGGTCCACCTGCGGCAGGCCGCCTTCCGGTTCCACCAGAATCATGCCGTACATGCCGTTGGTGATGTGCTGGGGCACGCTGGGTGTGGCGCAATGGTAGACAAACAGGCCGGGCACCAGCGCCTTGAAAGTCGCGACTTTCTCCGTGCCCGGATCGGCCTGCGTAAATTCCGCCAGCCCGCCCGGCCCGGTTGCGGCATGGAAATCGACCGAATGGGTCATGATGCTGCTGGCATCATTGGTCAGATGTACTTCCACCGTATCACCCACTTTTACCCGCACCAGCGGGCCGGGCACCTTGCCGTCAAATGTCCAGAAATTATAAGTGGTCTTGTCGGCCAGCTGGCCCTGCACTTCCACGGTTTTCAGATCGACCCGCACGACCTGCGGCGGGCGGAACTTGATCGGCGGCGGCAGGTCAGCGGGGTCACGAACGATGTCAACTGCGGAGCCGGCGCTGGCGGCGGCGCGCGGGCCGGGCGATACCTTGATTTTGCCCAGCATCCCTGCTTCGCGGTGGCCGGGGGTGGAGCAGTAATATTCAAATTCGCCCGTTTTGCTGGCAGTGAAGGCCAAGGCGCTGCTGGCTCCCTTGCCGGTGACACGGCTGGAGCGGGCGGAATACTGGTCCAGCACAATGTCATGCTCGGCACCCTCGCCGTTGATCAGGTTGATCTGGACGGTTTCACCCTCGTTGACCACAAGCTGGGGATTGACCCTGCCATTGATATCCCCGCCGACGCCGATATAAACCATCCGCCCCTCGGCAATGCCGCTGCGCAGCGTGAAGATGGTTGGCGCGTGCATGTCGCTGGACATGGCACCCGGTGCCATGCCGGGCATGGGGACGGGCGCGGGTGCAGGGGTTGGTGCAGGGGTTGGCGCAGGTGTGGCTGCCAGCGCTCCGCCGGTTTGGGCAGCGGGTGCTGTGCAGAGAGCAAAATCTTCAAACATCGCCGTCTGCCACAGGCCAGCAGAGGCGAGCAGAAATCCCCCCGCCATCAATCCGGACTTGACGATGCGCATAGTTTTGAAAAGCGGAAATGCTGCGTTCATGTTGCTGCCCCTGTTATCTGACTTTTAGTGCGGCCTTTTGCTTTTCAGGAATAGATTTTTCCAGACACATGGGGCTGTTTGGGCCTTGGTCTGACCGGGTTTCCTTTAACTCCGTACCGTGGCGGAAGGTTCCGGTGTGGTTCTGCTGACCGGCGGTTTATCATTCAGCCAGGCTTGAATTTCACTGGAAGCGTGCTAGATAAAAAATGAGCGCTCATTCGTTATTATGTAATTCCAATTCCATGCCCAAGCTCACCTCCGCCCAGCAAACCGACCGCCGCCAGCGCATTCTGGCTGCGGCAGAGATTTGCTTTGCCCGCACCGGCTTCCACGCCACTACCATGCAGGCCATTTGTCGCGAGGCGGGGATCAGCGCGGGCGCGCTCTATCTCTATTTCAATTCCAAGGAAGCGCTGATCGAGGGCATGGCCGAGGGCGAGCGCGAACGGGTGCTTGGAGACTTTGCCAAAATGCGCGATGCGCCGGATTTCATGACAGGCATGGAAGCCATTACCGACAATTGCATCTTGCAGATGGCAGGCCCCAAGGCGGCGGTATTTCTCGAAGTGGTGGCCGAATCCCTTCGCAACCCCGCCGTCTGCGCCATTTTGCGGCGGGTGGACGGGGCGATCAAGGATGCGATGCATGAATTGTTCAGCCGTGCCAGGGCTGCCGGCCGCATTGCCCCCGCTGTGCCGGTTGATGAACTCGTCTCGATCATGGCAGTGATTTTCGACGGGTTGATCCTGCGCCAGGCAATTGACCCATCCTTCGATACCAAAGCCATTTCCGGGCGGATGATGCAGGCCATGCGCACCCTCGCCTTTGGCCAGCCGGAAGCGCTGGCCGTGCCTGCCCCCATTCTGGAGAGAGTCCGATGATCCGCACTGGCCGTTGGCCCCCCTTTCTTGCTGGTGCCGCCCTTGTGGTCCTGCTGGCCCTGGCCCCTGTATCTGCTGCCGAAGCGCCGGGGCAGGCCCCGATTGCGCCCAGCGTCACCGTGCTGGTTATGAAACCGGCTGAACTGGTGGACACCCAACTGGTTACCGGCACGCTTGTGGCGCGCGAGGAAGCGCTGGTGGTGCCCGAGATCGAGGGGTTGCGGATAACCGAAATTCTGGTCGAGGAGGGAGACCGGGTCAAGGCTGGCCAAGTTTTGGCGCGGCTTTCCGCCGACACGCTGAACGCCCAGCTGGCGCAATGGCAGGCGACGATGAATGTCTCCACAGCCCAGATTGCCCAGGCCAGGAGCCAGATTGCCCAGGCCGATGCAGCGCTGGCCCAAAGCGGCCCGGCGCTGGCACGCGCCCAGGACTTGCTGAAAATCAGCTCCGGCACGCAAGCCACCGTGGAGCAGCGCGCCGCCGAACAGCGCATCAACGAGGCCAAGCTGGCCGGAGCAAAGGACGGCCTCGCTCTGTCCACCGCCGAGCGCGCCAACCGCGATGCGCTGGGCAATGAGATCAAGCTCAAGCTGGCCCGCACAGAAATCAAGGCACCGGTGGACGGGATCATCTCGCGACGCACCGCTCGCCTCGGTGCGGTGGCTTCCGCCGTCAGCGAACCCCTGTTCCGCCTCATCGCCAATGGCGATATCGAGCTGGAAGCCGAGGTGCCGGAATTCCGGCTGACCCGGCTGGTCAAGGGCCAGACCGCCAGCGTCACTTTTGGCCAGGATATCATCCTTGGCGGCCTGGTGCGGCTGGTGTCAACCGAGGTCGACAAGGCCTCGCGGCTTGGCAAGGTGCGCGTGGCGCTGCTGCCCGATCCGCGCCCGCGCACCGGGGCCTTTGCCCGTGGAACCATCGAGATTTCCCGCCGCACCGTGCTCGCCGTGCCCAATTCGGCCCTGCAATATGACGGGGCCGACCCTTATGCCCAGGTGGTGCAGGACGGCCATGTCGTCGCCCGCCGGGTCAAGACCGGGCTGAGCGCCCAGGGCATGGTCGAAATCACCGGCGGACTGGCGGAAGGCGAGGCGGTGATCGCCCGCGCCGGGGCCTTCCTGCACGACGGCGATGCCGTCAATGTCGTCAAGGCGGGGGGCGCGTAAACATGGCTTTGAATGTCTCGGCCTGGTCCATCCGCAAGCCTATCATGTCGCTGGTGCTGTTCACGGTGCTGGTCATCATCGGCATCTTCTCGTTCAGGGCGCTGCCGATCACGCGCTTCCCCAACATTGACGTGCCGATTGTCTCGGTTCAGGTGACGCAATCGGGCGCGGCACCGGGCGAACTTGAGACGCAGGTGACGAAGAAAATCGAGGATGCAGTGGCCGGCGTCAGCGGCGTCAAGCACATCACCTCCAGCATTACCGATGGCACCTCGACCACCAATATCGAATTCCGGCTGGAAACCAGCGTCGACCGCGCCATCAATGATGTGAAGGACGCGGTGGCCCGCATCCGCGCCGACCTGCCGCGCGCTGTGGACGAGCCGATTACCCGGCGCATCGAGGTCGAGGGCGGCTCGATTGTCACGTTCGGGGTTTTTGCGCCAACCAAAAACATCGAACAACTCTCCTGGTTTGTCGATGATGTCGTGGTGCGCAAGCTGCAAAGCGTCAAGGGCGTCGCCAGCGTCGAGCGCAATGGCGGCATTGACCGGGAAATCCGCATTGCGCTGGGTCCCGACCGGCTGGCCTCGCTCAACATCACCGCCGCCGATGTCAACAAGCAATTGCGCGCCACCAATGCAGATGTGGCGGGCGGGCGCAGCGAAGTCGCCGGGCAGGAGCAGGCGATCCGCACGCTGGCCGGCACCCGCAAGGTGGAGGATTTGGCCGAGCTGATGATTTCCCTGGCTGGCAACCGCAAGGTGCGCCTCGGCGATCTGGGCACCGTCACGGATTCTGCCGCCGAACCCCGCACCTTTGCCCGGCGGAATGGCCAGCCGATTGTGTCGTTTGGCGTGTTCCGCTCCAAGGGCGAGAGCGATGCGACGGTTTTCAAGCTGGTCAACGCCAAGATCGACGAATTGCGCAAGGACAATCCCGAAGTGTCGATGAACATGATCGACACCTCCGTGAACTACACCGTTGGCAATTATGAATCCGCCATGGAAGGCCTGCTGGAAGGCGCCGTGCTGTCGGTGATCGTCGTCCTGCTGTTCCTGCGCGACTGGCGCGCCACGCTGATCACCGCACTGGCCCTGCCCCTGTCGGCGCTGCCGACTTTCTGGGTCATTAACATGCTCGGCTTCTCGCTCAACCTCGTGAGCCTGCTGGCGATTACGCTGGCCACCGGCGTGCTCGTCGATGACGCGATTGTCGAAATCGAGAATATTGTCCGCCACATGCATATGGGCAAAACGCCGTACCGCGCCGCGCTGGAAGCGGCGGATGAGATTGGCCTCGCGGTCATGGCCATCACCCTGACTATTATGGCGGTGTTTGCGCCCGTCAGCTTCATGGGCGGCATTGCCGGGCAATATTTCAAGCAGTTTGGTCTCACAGTCGCCATCGCCGTGTTTTTCTCGCTGCTGGTGGCGCGGCTGATCACGCCGATGCTGGCCGCCTATTTCCTGCGCAACCACAAATTTGTCGAGCAGCGTGATGGCTGGATCATGCGCGCCTACACGGCAGTGGTGCGTTTTTCCGTGCACTGGGCCTGGCGCTGGGTGACGTTGGCCATCGGGCTGGGGCTGTTCTACGTGTCCATCGCTTCCTCCGGGCTTTTGCCCAAGGGTTTCATTCCGCCGGGCGACGAAGCGCGCCTTTTGGTGTCGGTGGAACTTCCTCCCGGCTCGCGGCTGGCCGATACCCAGCGCACCACCGACGATATTACTGCCCGGCTGCGCCAGCGCCCGGAAGTGCAGAGCGTGATTGTCAATGGCGGCTATCTCCTCGGCAATGGCGGCAGGGAAATCCGCAAGGCCACCCTCATCGTCAATCTGGTGCATAAAACCAAACGCCAGAAATCGCAGAAGGATCTGGAGAAGGAAATCGGGCTGGACCTCAATACCATTCCCGATATCCGCTCGTGGTTTGTCCAACCCAATGGCCAGCGCGGCCTGTCGCTGATTGTGGCAGGCAGCGATACCGCGCAAATCTCGAAAATCGCGGCGCAATTGCAGAGCGAGATGAAGCGGATCGAACTGGTTGCCAACCCCGTCTCCACCGCCTCGCTCGACAGGCCGGAGATTCAGGTGCGGCCCAAGCCGGAGCTGGCGGCGGAACTGGGCGTTTCAACCGATGCCATTTCCGAAACCATCCGTCTCGCCACCATCGGCGATGCTGGCCCCAACCTCGCAAAATTCAACGCCGGGGACCGGCTGATTCCGATCCGCGTGCAACTGGCCGAGAACGCCCGGCGCGATCTGGACCTGCTGCAATCGCTGAAAGTGGCAACCGGGCGCGGCGGCTCGGTGCCGATGTCCGCCGTGGCTGACATTGAGTTTGCCCAGGGGCCGACCAGCATTGACCGCTATGACCGCACCCGCCGCGTCGCGGTGGAGGCGGACCTTGTCGGCAATGCCGCACTGGGCGCGGTTTTGGAACGGGTCAACGCTTTGCCGATGGTCAAAAGCCTGCCCGATGGCGTAACGCTGAAGCCGGCGGGCGATGCGGAAATTCAGGGCGAGGTTTTTGCCGGTTTTGCCACCGCCATGGGTGCGGGGCTGATGATGGTCTATGGCGTGCTGGTACTGCTGTTTGGCAGCGTTTTGCAGCCCGTCACCATCCTGTTCTCGCTGCCCCTGTCGATTGGCGGCGTGATCTTTGCGCTGTTCATCACCAACAAGGCCATTTCCATGCCGGTGGTCATCGGCATTCTCATGCTGATCGGCATTGTCACCAAAAATGCCATCATGCTCGTCGATTTTGCGGTGGAGCAAATGGCGCACGGCATGCCGCGCACCGAGGCGATTGTCGATGCCGGGCGCAAGCGGGCCCGTCCGATCATCATGACCACGATTGCCATGGCGGCCGGCATGCTGCCCTCCTCGCTGGCATTGGGCGATGGCGGCGAATTCCGCGCACCCATGGCGATTGGCGTCATCGGCGGCCTGCTGGTGTCCACCGTGCTGTCGCTGGTGTTCGTCCCCGCCGTCTTCACCATCATGGATTCGCTGTCAAACGGCATCTGGTGGGTGTTTGGCCGGTTTGTCGGCGCAACGGATGAGCCGGAGGAGGCGAGGCCAGCTTACGCCCCGGCCATACCCCCGCCGCTGCCTGCCGCGATGCAGCAGGCGGCTGAATAAGGTTCCAACCCCCATCCAGGCCACTCTATTATTGCGGTATCGCCTCCTGCACAGCGCTTAGATAATCATCCAGCGTCGCGTTGAGCCGCTCGTGCATGAAAATCTGGAACGGCTGCAAGTCCTCCGCCAGCGAGGCGCGTTCCAGCACAGCCAGATAGCGGCTGCGATCCACAGGCCGCACGGCCACCGGCGGATATCCCGCGCGTATCAGCAGCAAGTTCATCAGCAGCCGCGCCGTCCGGCCATTGCCATCGCTGAACGGGTGAATGGCGACGAGGCGGAAATGTGCCTCGAAAGCATTGGCTGGGCTGGTTGCGACGCCAACAAGCCCTTCGCCAAAAGCTTGCATTAACTGGGGAATTTTGGCTGGATTAGGAAAAATAACCGGGGAACCGGCGATACGTCGCGGAAACTGGCTGTAGGTGCCCGCAATTTCAGACTGGCTCCGCGCCACGATCCGCCGGTGCAATTCGCAGATGGCCGCTTCACCAACAGAGGCGGTGGACGAGGCGATCTGGCGCATCCACAGCAGGGCTTTGTAATGGTCCACGGCTTCCAGATGGTCATGCAGGGATTTGCCGCCGACCGTGATACCGTGTTCGATCACCTCGGCTGTTTCGCGCAAGGTCAGGGTGTTTCCCTCAATCGCGTTGGAGGTATAGGTGAGTTCGACATCATAATGCTTTTGCAACTGCGCAATGGCGGCGGTTGCCAGCGGGCGCAAACTGTCCAGCCGGGCCTTTTTTTGTACGGTTTCATGGACCAGGGTCTCAAGCATCGTCATGCAATATCACATTCCTCCTTATCCCCGGTAATCGGGATATTCCGCATCGCGCGGATGGAGGACGCGCGGCGCATGCGGCCAGACGATTCCAAAGGCCGGATCATTCCAGCGCACGCCCAAACCGGCACCCGGCTGGTAATGTCGGCTCATCTGGTAGAGCAGGTCTGTGTCGGGCTCCAGCGTGAGATAGCCGTGGGCACAACCGGCGGGGAGGAAAACCGCCCGCTGGCTGGCATGGCTGAGTTCCACTCCGAACCATCCAAGGCAAGTTGGACTGTCCCGCCGCAGGTCGAGGGCCACATCATAAACCGAGCCGCGCACGCAGCGCACAAATTTGGCCTCCTCAAACGGGCTGGCATTGAAATGCATACCGCGCAGGGTGAAGGCGTGGACGCAGTTGGCAATGTTGAGCTGGGTGGAGGTAAAATCAATGCCCGCCCTGCCAAATTCCTCCGGGCAATAGCTGCGGGAGAAGGCACCGCGCTCGTCCCGGCGCGGCTCCGCATCGACAATGAAGGCCCCGGCGATCGCGGTCGGCGTAAATTTCATCGTTCAGGCTCCACCCCTCCGGAACGCGACCGCCCCGGTCGCCTTTGGTCCGTCTCCATATTTCCAGTCATGCCGCCGCAAGGGCGACCGGGACGGCCGCAATCTGGAGGGATCACTTGCCCGGCGTGCCCGGCTTGCCTGCGGCCGCCCGCTTCAGAAGCTGGAACAAATCATAGGCCGCTTCAGGCGAGGAGCGCAGGTCGGGGTTTTTCAGGGGGTCCATGCCATCTGGCGGGGCGAAGGCTGTCGTGCGGCCCCGTGCAATATCATCCAGCACCCGGCGGATCAGCGCGGGGTCGTCGGCCAGCACCTGTTTCAGCGTCTCATTGCGGTTGATTACCTGCATTTCCTCTGCCGTGAATTGCGGCGGGGCCGTCTGGGCGCTGCCGGATGCAAGACACGCCATCAGGGCAAATGCCGCAAGGCGGAAAGATTTTTCGCGCATGTCAGTCTCCGGCGGGTTCCGCCGCCGCGTGGATGCGCTGGCGCAGCTGGCGGATGCAGGAACCGAATACGGCTTCCATAACACCATTTGAGGCAATTACCATGGTGCCAAACGCCGTCTTGCGCCGCTCCAGAAAGCCGGCCTTGTGGCAGGCGACCACCAGCTTGCGGGTGGTTTCGGTAGACATGACGGCGGCCAGGAAGCGGGCAAGATTGGACTGGTCCAACGCGCCGGGCTGTTCGCGCCAGGTTTGCAGCAGGCGCGGCCTGGTGTCGGAGGTAAAAATCGCCGCCAGCAGCCGTGCCATTTTCAGGCCGAGCCGTTGCATCTTGCCTTTGTCTTTGGTCAGTTGCACAATGTAATTGTTGTGCAGTTCCACGAGTTTTTCAATGTCGGCTTCGCTTTGGAGCTGTCTGGCGGACAAAATGAAGAAAAATTCGGCAAAATCATGCATGGCGGCGAGGCGCAGCGTCTCGATGACCTCCGGTGCCCGGGTTTGGCTGGCCGCGCAAATATCGTCAGAAAAGGCTTTCATCACCCAGCGCAGATTGTCGATCAGCGCCAGGTCTTTCTCGATCCGGCCCCGGTCCCAGTCAAAGCTGGAGATAGCCTGCAAATCGCTCATGTCCTGGCTTTTCCCTGCCGGTTGCGTTGCACGCCAAATCACGGGCGGTACTGTCCAGGGTGAATGTCACCCGGTTCCAATCTTATTGCAAGCCTGCAACAGGATCGGCGGTGGCAAGGTGCCAGCCGGGTTCAAATCCAGCCATCCGCATGCCATAATGCAGGCCTCACATGCTCAGGGTCCATGCTTTCCGGGAGATTTCCAATGGTCAAGTTGAAACCTGCCATCCTGCTGCTCATAGCCGCTTGTTCCGTGCTGCCCGCTGCGGCTGCGCCAGATGCCGCCATGCGGGATTTGTCGATTGTCCAGGCCGAGGCGGTGACTGCCGGCATCGAACAGCCCGGCACGCTGAAGGTGGCTACGTCTTTTGACCGGGCCAACCTCGCTTACGCCTCCGGCGAGCAGGTGCGGATGTTTGTCACCAGCAATGAGGATGCGTTCGTCACGGTTTATACCATTGGACCGTCCGGGTCGGTGACGCAATTGTTCCCCAACAAATTCCAGCCGGGCAATGCGGTCAAGGCCAACCAGCCGGTGGAAGTGGGGTCCGGCGCGGCCAAAATCGTCGTGTCTCCGCCAGTCGGGGTGGAACTGATCAAGGTATTTGCCTCCAGCAAGCCGTTCAAGATCAATCCCGACGGCCAGATGGCGCAGCGCGGGGCCTTTGCCAGCCTGAATGGCGGCGTGCATCAGCTGTCGCGCAATCTGGCGATCGATGTCGTGGACAATGATATGCGCCTCGCCATTGATAACAGGGCCATCCGCACCGTGCTGACGGCGGCGGATGTGGCGGCCATTGCGGCGCCCGCTCCGCCCGCTCCGCCCGAACCAGCCGCACCGCCCGCTGTTGCCCCCGCGCCGGATCCGCCGATGCTGCCCGAAAAACCGGCCCGGCCGGAGGGCAAGCTGCCCGATGCACCCGCGCCGCTGGCGGAACAGCCCGCGACCCCGGCCCCCAGGCCACCGGAGCCTGTAGTCATGGCTGCCATTGACCCGCCACCCGTCAAGCCCGCTGTATCCCTAGCTGACCCGGCCAGTTTCGATCTCGTGTTCGACGCAAAAAGCAACCCGTTTGCGCTGGTGATCGGTGTGGACCGGACGGACTATGCCCTGGGTGAGCCGGTGACGCTGGCCATCACTCCGCTGCAAAACTGCTACCTCAACGTCTTCGAGCTCGACAGCAAGGGGCGGGTGCGGATCCTCTTCCCCAACAAGGAAGCCCAGAACAATCTGGTGGGGATGCAGCAGGCCGTCGTGCTGGGTGCTGCTGGTTCTCCGGCGCAGGTGACGGCGGCCGGGGATGCCGGCAAGCGCCAGATCATCGCCGCCTGCAGCGACGATCCGGCGCAAGTGTCGTCCGCCGCTTATGATTTTGCCAGCACCTTTACCGATGCCGGCATGGCGGCGACGCTGGCAGCGGACTTGCGGGCGGCGGCTGTGCGTTCCGGCACAGTCAGAGCCCTCTCCTCGCTGACAATATCGGTGCACAATTGATTCTCATGGGGGTTCATCACATGCGTTCCATTCTATCGTTTGCGGCGCAGCCCTTGATTTGCGTCGCCGCGCTTTGGTCCGGCATCGGCCTGGCGCAGGCCGACTGCAAATCGCTGCTGGCGGATTTTGACAAGGCTGTCGCCGCCAAGTCGCTGAAGGACGCCAAGGCCGCCGAAGTGGCGATTGCCACCGATCTGACCTGCTTCTCCAACGCCGGGCCCATCCGCAAGCGGCGGATCGATTTTGAGCTGGCACTGGTGGATGACCCCGCCAACCCCCTGCAAAACGATGCCGAAAAAGAAAAGGCGCTGGTCGATGCGGCCCAGCCGGTAGAATCCTGGCGCGCCAGTGCCAAGCTGGCCGATTTCCGCATGGTGCAGCGCCGCTTCCGCGACGCCACCTCGCTGTATGGCGAAGCCATTCGCCGGGCGCTGGACAAGGATATTACGCCTGTCGTGCTCACCGATGTCCAGAAATCCGAGCTGATGAAGCGCGCCTCCGCTGCCAAGACCTATGCTTTGGATGATTCGCAGGGGTCGAAAGTGGTGGACCCTCTGCCGACGATCCGCGATGTCGATGGCTCGATTGGCGGCGTCTATGCCTTGCGCGGCGTAAAACCCATTCCGGTGCCGGTGCCGATCAATTTTATCTTCGGCACCGACAAGTTTACTCCCGCAGGCGAACAGATGGCCAAGGAGCTGGCCGATGTGCTGCTGGAGCAAAAGCCCACCGA
>JAYVYA010000222.1:0-5684 GCA_043784745.1 Hyphomicrobiales bacterium | reverse complement strand
CAAGATTTTCGGCATTCAGGGTGATATCGACCGGGTCTGGCGCGCCGGGGCCGAAACCATTCTGGCGGGCACGCTGACCGTGTTCCTGTTTGCCTATCTCAACCTCAACCGCTGGCATGTGCGGGCCTCGCATTTCACGGTTTTGTGGCTGCTGGGGCTGGGCGTGCTGGCCGGTTTGGCGGTCTATGATGCTCCAATGGCGGCGGGGCTGGCGCGGATTTCGCTGGCGACGATTGCCGGGGTCGGCTTCATTCTCGTGCTGTTTCTGGCCCTGCACGGGTTTGAGCGGGCGGTGATGCTGATCCCGGCCTGGCTGGCGCTGCTGGTCTGGGTGGTTGCGGCGGGATTTACGGTTTCGGGCACCTTGACGAATGATCTGGTCTCGCCCGCCTTGATCGGTGGTCTGGTGCTGATTGTCATGCTGATCGGCTTTACCGTGATGCAGAACGCCATGTCCGGCGGCGGGCTGGGAGCGGGCGCGGTGACCGATACCGAGCGCAAGGCGCTGGCCCTGACCGGCTCGGGCGACATTATCTTCGACTGGGATGTGCCCGCCGACCATATCCACATCAATGGCGTGGTCGAGGCGCAGCTGGGTCTCAAGCGCGGCACGCTGGATGGCCCGGCCTCCGGCTGGCTCGACGTGCTGCACCCGTTTGACCGGGACCGCTACCGCGCCTGCCTCGACACCGTGCTGGAGCAGCGGGCCGGGCGGATCAACCAGCCCTTCCGCCTGCTGGCCGAGGGCGGGCATTACCTGAGCTATCATCTGAAAGCCCGTCCGGTGGTGGGGGCGGATGGCGAGGTGATCCGCGTCATCGGCACCCTTAGCGACGTGACCGAGACAACCATCGCGCAGGAACGGCTGCTGCATGATGCGGTGCATGACAATCTGACCGGCCTGCCCAACCGCGAATTGTTCTTCGACCGGCTGGAAGCGGCGCTGACCTTTGCCCGCGCCGATTCAAAGCTGCGGCCAACCGTGCTGTGTATTGATATCGACCGGTTCAAGCAAATCAACGAATCCGCCGGTCTTCCGGCTGGAGATACGATTTTGCTGGCCATCGCCCGCCGTCTGGCGCGGCTGCTGAAGCCGCAGGACAGTCTTTCGCGCATATCGGGGGACCAGTTTGCCGTGATCCTGGTGTCGGAAACCCTGACCGACCAGATCATCGCCTTTGCCGATGTGGTGCGCCGCGCGGTGGCCACGCCGGTGAAAGTCGGTACGCGCGAAATTGCCCTGACGGCCTCGATTGGCCTGGCCCTGTTTGACACGCAATTGCATCCCAAGCGCGACGACATGCTGAAGAATGCCGAAATCGCCATGCGCTATGCCAAGCGCTCCGGCGGCAACCGCATGGAAGTTTTCCGCCCGGCCATGCGCGGCCAGCGCACCGACCGGCTGGCGCTGGAAGGTGATTTGCGCAAAGCGCTGGAGCGCGGCGAAATCCGCGTCATGTTCCAGCCGGTGGTGCGGCTGGAAGACCGGACGGTGGCGGGCTTTGAGGCGCTGCTGCGCTGGGAGCATCCGACGCTCGGTCGCCTGAGTCCCGCCGAATTTATCCCGATTGCCGAGGAAACCGGCCTGATTGTCGATCTCGGCATTTTCGTGCTGGAACGCTCGGCGCGTGAACTGGCCGCCTGGCAACAGGCGGTCGATGTGCAGCCGCCGCTGTTTGCCAGCGTCAATATTTCCTCGCGCCAGTTGCTGCGCCATGACCTGTTGCAGGATGTGAAGACGGTGCTGGCACGCTGCCAGGTGCATCCTGGCACATTAAAGCTGGAACTGACTGAGAGCATGGTGATGGAAAATCCGGAATATGCGGCGCAAATGCTGGTGAAAATCCGCGAACTGGGGGCCGGCCTGTCGCTTGACGATTTTGGCACCGGCTATTCCAGCCTGAGCTATCTCCAGCGCTTTCCGTTTGACACGATCAAGATTGACCAGTCCTTCGTGCGCCACAATGGCAAGGGCGCGCGCCCGATCATCCTGCGCTCCATCGTCACCATGGCGCATGATCTGGGCATGGAAGTGGTGGCCGAGGGGGCGGAGACCGAGTCTGACGCCATCGAACTCTACCAGATGGGCTGCCAGTATGCGCAGGGCTATGCCTTTGGCCAGCCGATGAGCGCGCAGGAGGCGAGGAAGCTGGTGGGGGCGGTGGAGGGGTAGGCGAAATTGCAATCGGCCAGAAATACAACCGCCGCAGGAACTATTCGAGGCAGGTTTCGATTGGGAAATCTACACGGGGAAGCGCAACCGGTCCGTTTGAACTTTAGACCGTCTGGCCAGGTTATTCTTCACATCCAATTCAAGCTGGTAAATTTTATCGTCATTTGTTGACAAAAGGTCGTTCAATCGTTTCCCCTATAGCTCTTCCTCCCCAAACACCGGCGCCACAACTCCGCCCCAGACCCCGTGAAACCGCTCCAGCAGCACTTCGGCATGGGTGCGGCCCTGGTCCACCACATGGTCAAGGCAATCCAGATAAATCCCCTCATCCTGCCCCTGCGCATTGCGATGCGCCCGGCGCGCCAGCCCGGCGCGGGAAAGGGCCAGCACATCGCGGGCGATGTCGCGCACGCTGCGCCCGGCGATGACCGCCTTCAAGCCAAGGCGGGGCACGTCGTCGCGCAATTGCTGGCGCCCGGCGGCGGTCCACCGCTTTGCCAGTTGCCACGCGCCGTCCAGCGCCGCAGCATCGTAATACAAGCCGGTAAACAGGGCGGGCAGGGCGTTGATGAAGGCGCTGCTGCCGCAATCGGCACCGCGCATTTCCAGATAGCGCTTCAACCGCACTTCGGGAAAAATCGTGCCCAGATGGTTGGCCCAGTCCGAGATGGTGGCCCGCTCGCCCGGCAGATGTGGCAACTTGCCCTGCATCAGGTCGCGGAAACTGGCTCCGGCGACATTGTGGTAGGTGTCGCCGCGCTTGACGAAATACATCGGCACATCAAGGGCATAGTCAACATAGCGCTCAAAACCCATGCCCGGCTCAAAGGCAAACGGCAGCATGCCCGCGCGCTGGTTGTCGGTGTCGCGCCAGATTTCCGAGCGTTCGGTCAGAAAGCCGCTGGGCCGCCCTTCCCTGAAGGGGGAATTGGCAAACAGGGCGGTGGCAATGGGTTGCAGGGCCACGCCAACCCGCAGCTTTTTCACCATGTCGGCTTCACTGGCAAAGTCGAGGTTGACCTGCACGGTGCAGGTCCGGAACATCATGTCGAGGCCGCGCGTGCCGACCTTGGGCATGTAATTTTTCATGATGGTATAACGGCGCTTGGGCATCACCGGCGTTTCCGCCAGCGTCCATTGCGGGCTCATGCCGAGGCCGAGGAAACCGATGCCGAGCGGGTCGGCAATGGCGTGCAGGCTGGTGAGATGGCCGGAAAGTTCGGCGGCGGTTGCATGCACATTGGCGACCGGCGCGCCCGAAAGCTCAAACTGGCCCCCCGGCTCCAGCGAGATGGCCCCGCCGCCCGTCTCGTCGGCAAGGCCAATAATCGCCTCGCCATCCATGATTGCCGCCCAGCCATTTTGATGGCGCATGCCCTCGAGCAAGGCGCGAATGCCATGCTCGCCTGCATAGGGCACAGGGGCCAGCCCCTTGCGGTAAAACGGGATTTTCTCGTGTTCTGTGCCAAGGCGGAACTGGCCGGGGGTTTTGTTGCCGCTTTCGAACCAGGCCACAAGGGCAGCGCGCGACTCAACCGGGGTCGCGTCAGAAACATCACGGGCCATGGGAAACTTTCAGTCAAAGGGGATTGCTGTTTGTGGCTACATAGTGGCGCCAAGGCGACACCGCAATGACACGCGCTGCGAATGTGATTGAGGATGGAGCGGAGGCACGGGCGGCCGGGACGGTCGCGGTCCCGGGAGCGCGGGCGTCCCGCCCGCCAGTGTGGCGCGTATCGGGTTGCTGGTATGGCGGGCGCTACAAAGCTGCCTTCGCCGCCTTGATCAGCGCCTGCGCCTCCGGCGAATCCCATTCCGCCGGGCCCGCCATCAGGCCGGTCTCGCAACCCTGCCGGTCAATCAGCAGGGTGGCTGGCAGGCCTTGCACTTTGGAAAACGCGCGCAGCGTCTGGAAAATCTCGGCGGCCGGGTCAGCGTAGAAGTCGAGATGGCGCACGCCAATGTCGAGCAGCATCTGGCGCGGCTTTTCAAGGCGGGCAGTATCAATGTTGACGGCGATGACCTTGAAGGATTCGTCCCCCAGCGCGCCCTGCAGGCGGTCCAGCGCCGGCATTTCCTGGCGGCAGGGGATGCACCATGTGGCCCACAAATTCAGCAAAACAGTGCGACCCCGGAAGGTCTCCAGCGAAACGCGCTTGCCGTCGGGGGCGTTGAAGCTGATGTCGGGCAGCGGGCGCGGGGTTTTGGCCAGCATCAGCGCTGCCACCTCGCCGCGCACCAGCGGGCTGATCGCCGCCGCCAAGGCCTGCGCTCCGGCGCAGGGGCCGGTGGCCGGTGCCGCCTGCACATCCTTGCCGCCGCCCCGTGTTATCCCGTATAGAATCGCGGCGGCGAGGCAGGTGAAGGCCAGCGCGCTGTACATCAGCCAGCGGAACAGGCGGATGCCGAGCACCATGGCTTTTTCCCGGTTGGCGGGGTCGATGTTGGTGTCTGGTTCGGCTGGCATATCGGGTCCGGGGGAACAAGGGGAATTCATGAGCAACAAGATGTGGGGTGGCCGGTTTGAATCGGGTCCAGCCGCGATCATGGCGGAAATCAACGCTTCCATCGGCTTTGACCAGAAGATGGCGCGGCAGGACATTGCCGGATCGCAGGCCCATATCGCCATGCTGGCACAGACCGGCATCGTCGATGCCGACTCTGCTGCCGCAATCCACAAGGGTCTAGCCGAAATAGCCCTGGAAATCGAGAGCGGAATGTTCACGTTTTCGCGTGATCTTGAAGACATTCACATGAATGTCGAATCGCGGCTGGCGGCGTTGATTGGCCCTGCCGCCGGGCGGCTGCACACCGCCCGCTCGCGCAACGACCAAGTGGCGCTGGATTTCCGCATGTGGGTGCGGGACACGGTGGACCAGCTGGACGGGCAGATGCATGCTTTGCAAACGGCGCTGGCAACGCGGGCGCTGCAACATGCGGGCAGCGTCATGCCCGGCTTTACCCATCTGCAATCGGCGCAACCCGTCACCTTTGGCCACCATTTGCTGGCCTATGCCGAAATGCTCGGGCGGGACCGCTCGCGGCTGCGCGATGCCCGCGTGCGTTTGAACGAATGCCCGCTGGGGGCGGCGGCGCTGGCGGGCACCTCGTTCCCGATTGACCGGTTTGCCACCGCCAAAAGCCTTGGATTTGACCGGCCTACCGCCAATTCGCTCGATTCGGTTTCGGACCGGGATTTTGCGCTGGAAGTGCTGTCGGCGGCGGCGATTTGTGCGGTGCACCTCTCACGGCTGGCGGAGGAGATCGTGCTGTGGGCGACGCCGCAATTTGGCTTTGCCACGCTCAGCGACAAATTCACCACCGGTTCCTCCATCATGCCGCAGAAGCGCAATCCCGATGCGGCCGAGCTGGTGCGCGGCAAATCGGGCCGGGTGATTGGCGCGTTGAACGGCCTGCTGATTGTGATGAAGGGGCTGCCCTTGACCTATTCGAAGGACATGCAGGAAGACAAGGAAGGCACGTTTGACGCCCTGCAAACCCTGTCCCTCTG
>JAYVYA010000221.1:0-2038 GCA_043784745.1 Hyphomicrobiales bacterium | reverse complement strand
CGCGCTAGCCCTTCCGGTCCTTGACCTGGCCCGGATTGAGCATCTGTCTTTCACGCTGGGCGCGCGGCTGGATGCGCCTGCCTCGGTATTGTCCCCGCTCGACGATGCGGCGCTGGAGCTGGCGCGGATTGCGCTGGTGCTGCCCGCGCTGGTGGTGGTGCCCGCCACCGCCAGGCGCGCCGGACCGCTGGTGCTTGGCGTCTCCTGTGACGCCATTTTTGCCGAACGGGCGGCGGCGGTGGACAATTTGCACATCGTCGGACGCGCACCCGTGCCGCTGGAAGGCGCGCCGCAGACCGAATTTGTCGTGTTTCGCGGCGGCGAGGGCCTGCGTGACCAGGTGGCGATCATCGTCGGGCAACCCGATTTGGCCAAACCCGTCAGCGTGCGCCTGCATTCGGCCTGCCTCACCGGGGATTTGTTCGGCAGCCTGAAATGCGATTGCGGTGACCAGCTGCGCACCACCGTGCGGCACATGGCCGAAACCGGCGGCGGCGTGCTGCTGTATCTGGACCAGGAAGGGCGCGGCAATGGCCTGTCCAACAAAATCCGCGCCTACCGCCTTCAGGCACAAGGCTATGACACGTATGATGCCGATGCCATTCTGGGCTTTGAACATGACCAGCGCCATTTCGGCTTTGCCGCCAAAATGCTGCGGCAGCTCGGCGTCCAGCGGGTCGACTTGCTGACCAACAATCCCGAAAAAATTGCGGCGCTGGAGGCGGCAGGGCTGGAAGTGGCCTCGCACCGCCGCGTGCTGGGCCGCGCCACCGACCACAACTTGCACTATCTCGCGACCAAGCGGGACCGGGCCGGGCATTTTCTGGATGCGGAGCTGAAGGCTTCGCCCGCGCGGGCGAAGGAATAAGCTGATGCCGGGTGCCTCCGGGCTGCGCCGTTTTGCTTCCGCATGAATGCAAAAGGCCGTGAAAGGGAGAGCGGGCCCTCCCACCGCCCCGCCATCGCGCTTTACCTCCTTGTCGCCCTCCTCCTGGCCTGGCCCTGGGCCAGCGGGACTGTCACCATTCCGTGGGATGCCAAGGCGCATTTTTATCCCCAGCTTCTGTTCCTCTCGCATGCGCTGCATGAGGGCGACAGCCCGTTTTGGAATCCCTATATCTTTGCCGGACATCCGCAAATTGCCGACCCGCAGAGCCTGATCTTTTCGCCGCCCTTCCTGTTATTGGCGGCGCTGGTGAAAGACCCGTCTTTCGCGCTCGCAGATACTACTCTGCTGGCAACACTGGCCACCGGCGGGCTGGCTCTGATGTTCTACGCGCGCGACCAGCACTGGCATCCGGCGGGCGGGCTGGCGGCGGGGCTGGCTTTTGCCTTCGGCGGTTCGGCAGCGTGGCGCATCCAGCACGCCGGGCAGATTTTGAGCCTGAGTTTTCTGGCCATTGCCTTTTGGCTTTTGGCACGCGCGCTGGAGCGGCGCTCGGGCTGGTATGGTGTGCTGGCTGGCCTCGCGGCCGCCCTTATGGTGCTGGGGCGAGATCAGGTGGCGTGGCTCGGCGTGCTGCTACTGGCGGGTTTTGCGCTGTGGCAGGTGGCGGGCATGGGCCGCGCCTGCCTTGGCGCAACAAAACCTCTGCTGGCCGGGCTGGCTTGCGGCACGCTGGTGTGTGCCGTGCCGCTGGCGTTGACGATTGGCCTTGCCCAGATCTCCAACCGGGCGGAGATTGATTTTGAGGGGGCGGCGCGCGGCTCGCTGCATCCCGCCTCGCTGCTGACAGCGCTGGTGCCCAATCTCTATGGCACCGACGGACCATTCAAGGATTTTTGGGGGCCACCCTCGTTTGCCTGGGGGCCGACGGACCTGTTTCTGGCCCGCAACATGGGCGTTTCTGATGGACATCTTGGGGATCAATACTCTCAAGCTGATTCGAGGAAAAAAGCCCATGGCCGCTGGTTTTGACGGCATTGCCGGCCTGCTGCATGCCACGGCCGATGATCTGAAACGCGTCAAAGGTTTGGTGTAACTGCCACGCCACATCAAACCGACCAGCAGGCACAGCGCGTTGATCAGGGCGCCAAT